>JAKVBZ010000002.1 GCA_022448645.1 Pirellulaceae bacterium | reverse complement strand
AACCGAACCCTGTATCGAGGCTTTGAAAGAGGCGATGCGCCGCCACGGCAAGCCTGAGATCATGAATACGGACCAGGGCAGCCAGTTTACATCTATCGACTTCATCAAAACGCTGAAGGACGCCGACATCCAGATCAGCATGGACGGCAAAGGCGCCTGGCGCGACAACGTCTTCGTCGAACGGCTGTGGCGCACAATCAAATATGAAGAGGTCTATCTGCGCGCTTATGACAGCGTGTCAGTGGCCCGGGAAAGCCTGCGTCAGTATCTGGCGTTCTACAACACGCGAAGACCGCATTCATCGCTGGACGGGCGGACACCCGACCAGGCATATCTCAACCCGTCGCGACTAATCCCGGTCGCGGCGTAACCGAGCGGGAAATCCACTTAAGAAACGGCTCGAAACTGTGCAAACGAACCGAACCACCTCTAAGACTGGTGAACGCAAGGCCAATGTGCGGACAATCCAGACTTCTAGGTTAATCGAGTAAACGTCCGCAATCAGGATTTTTGGCTTGGATTACTTATTCGTCTCGCTTTCCAGACGCTATCAGCCACCACGCGAGCAACGGAAAACCAATTAGCTCAAATGCCAGTGATGGGGCAATCGCAGCGCTAAGTATTACCCCCGTGTTCATGCCGCTCAGTCGGAACAGACCCGCGATCGCGATCACGACCGACAGGGCAACCAGGATTGAGCGAAAGCTGCGTAGCGCAAAGCCGCCAATCATGAACAAGGCACCGACGCCGAACCAGACCCCACCAATGAACCGTATATGGCTGTCTTGGGCATTGAATGTTGCAGCATCCGTGATCGAAATGAAATCGCGTGTCGATTGCCAACCCAGCGTCTTTATCCCGCCTAGGCCAATATTCAATCCCAGAAATACGATTGCGGTGCCAACGATCACAACAACCGCGTTCAGCAGGTTTACTTTATTCATCTTACTTCTCCAGAATGCCAGCTCTGTACGTTCTTATTAAATAGTACGTGTTATATAATATTGCAATCTTGACAATGCTAAGGTTATTTAGCACGAGTGCTAAAGTGAATTAAAAGGGTGAAACCATGGCTAGAAGCGCAGGCAGGCCACCCCGCAGCAAGGCTGAAATTCTGGATTTCCGATCAAAGATCGGAAAGAACGCACTTGAGATCTATCGAGCGGAAGGCTTCGGAGCAGTTTCCATGCGCCGTCTGGCCAAGGAGGTCGGATGCGCGCCGATGACAATCTATGCTCATTTTGAGGGCAAGACCGATATTCTACGATACCTATGGGCAGACGTCCTTGCGGAGATGTCCAATGACATCGAGACAGCGCTGAATTCAGTCGTTGGTGCGCCAGAACGACTGCAATCAGCTGCACATACCTTCCTCGCCTATTGGATTGACCACCCCGATCATTTTCGACTTGTATTTATGTCCGCCGACGTGACGCGGGCTGATGTCGGTAAGTTCGTTATGGACGAAGACACCTTGGCCCACTTCCGGATGTTTTCAGGTTTGATCAGAGAGGTTCATCCAGAAAGACATGACGTCAAAGTGAGCACTGACACGCTCATATCTGGATTGATCGGCATCGCCCTCTGTATGAACACCATTCCTGATTATCCATGGGCCAACGCGACTTTGATGGTCAATCAACTACTATCGAGCATCATTGCGTAAACCAGTTCGTGATTTGAGAAAAAGCGGACGCTCGTCGCCGACGCTCCATTCTGCTGTTTGGGCTCAAAGTGTGCTTTCGCTGCTCTCCGGCTTAAGGTTAGCTCTGGTGACTTGCAATATTCCCGCCAGCGCTCAATCACACCCACGGGTCTGGAGGTTCTCGATCAGTTCCTTAGTTGGAGCCATGTTCTTCAGATAGAAGCGTTCCAACTGATCAACAGACGTGCCAGCATTCTTGGCCAAAGTATAAAGGTTCACCTTGCCCTGTGATCCTCTGAGGCGTGCTTGGATCGCATAGTGACGGAGAGAGTAAGGAGAAAATTTCCTGTCTTCGTCCAAAAGGTCTGCCTTACTCAAGATGTGATTGAACAGACGTCGAGCCGTATTGATTGCTGTATTGCGGTTTGGGTATTCCGGCATCCACACATATTCATTCCTGTCCGGCAAATCTCCCTCAAATGGGTTCAACGTCCCCTGATACAGAAGAACTGCCAAGGGCATGGTTGCACTGACACGGCCACCAGTCTTTCCTCCACGAACGTTCATTTCCAAATGGGATGGGTCAGTCTTTACCTGAATATCCTTGTGCTTCAGTCCAAACAGCTCACCCTCGGTAGGGCGTAGGAACGTGTGGACCACAAAGCGGAACATCTTTGCGTGGTGGGGAGTGATCAGGACACCACGAACCACGTCTCCTCGCTTGGCAAAGTCACCGGCAGCCTTCATGAACCGTTTGTACTCATCATCCGTGAATGTGTGACGTGGCGTGCCCGCAGTTTTCTGCTTTGGCATGACAGGCAGCACATTCAAAAGGCCATCTTCCACGGCCAAGGTCAGCACTTTGCGGATGATGATGCAGTGCTTTGCTTTAGTCGATTCTGCCAAACGTTTTGGACGGTTTGCATCTAGGTGGATCAGATAGTCACGTACTTTCCCCGTGGTGATCTTTTGACGTCGTATTTCCCAAAATAACAGATCAACCCGTCCTTGGATCGATTCAGAAGCTTATTGTCGCCCTCGGACCATTTTGACTTGCCCTGCTGGATGCCCATGAGTTTCTTGGCGTAGTGCTCAAAGCTCGTGGCCTTCTTCTGAGCATGGTCAGAGTTCACAATACCACGATAGCTGTCGGCAAATTCCTCAGCTGCTTCACGTGCTTCAATACGAGACGTTTCTTTGCTCGAGCGGACCAC
>JAKVBZ010000199.1 GCA_022448645.1 Pirellulaceae bacterium | reverse complement strand
ACCCTCCCGGAAATCTGCCGACAGGTCGAACAGCCAAGCGCAGCGTTGATTGCCGACCTGAAAGAACGGGGATTATTGAATGATGTGGTTGTTATGTGGGCGGGCGAATTTGGGCGATTGCCAATCACCGAAGGTGCTGCTGGCCGGGATCACAATCGGAATGCATTTACCGTGCTAATGGCTGGTGGTGGATTCCATCCCGGCTTGACCTATGGAACGACGGATGAATTTGGCTACCGAGCCGTTCAAAACAGGGTCAGCGTACCTGATTTGCATGCGACCATCCTCCATCAACTGGGCATTGACCACAGGCGGTTGGACTATCTCCACATGGGACGTGCCGAACGACTCACAGATCCAGATGTCACAGGGGCCCAAGTCGTCGACCAATTGCTGAGCTGATGCTCGCAGGTCGCTGGCAACAACAGTGTTCTGTTCCATAAAATACGAGTTTACGGGGTCTTGGTTTCTTTCAGATCGTGTCTTTTCAGATGCGCGATGAGAAACGCAACCCCATTAGGCCAGGGAACAATCCGGAAAATCGGTCCCCCTGCCGGATGAGAACAAAGTGGCGAGAATAGTATTTGCTTTATGGGAACAGTATTCGTTTGCGTTTTCTGGTAGAAATAGAAATACAAGGAACTGGAATCCGAAAGACGGTCTGTTATGAAATTAAACCCGATTGCGACGACTTCCAGTGCTAACGTTCAGGTGGGTGCCAGTATCTCTCGGCAGCTGTCTTTCCAGTTCGCGTCTTTGACGCACTTGTTGGCCGGAACACGGAATGTTGTCTGTTCTGTCCGTCGGCAGATGAGGTGAATTCGTGGTTTATATAATGAAACGAGTCTTGTTCGTACTGATCTTAGGTTTGTCTTGTGTCTCACGGTCAAATGCCGATCCGCCCCAAGACGGCATAGCCCTGGTCGATGCAAAGCGACTGGCAAAGCTGCAGGAAATGTTAGACCGATTGCCGCAAAAAAAAATGGCCGGTGTCGATCTTCGCTGGCATGCCGATTTGGCTGTCAACTATGCGACGAGCGTATTGCATGAAAAGGCGGATGGACGCCCCCTTTATGCCAACTATGTGTGGGGGGCGCCAGCGCATATGGATCACAGCGAGTGGGATGTCCCGCACTGCGTGGGGCGCCTTCTACATACGATCTTTTTGTGGGAGGAAATGGCGGAACAGCGTGTCAAAGATGAGGAGAAGGTCGAAACCCTCCGTAAACTTCTGCACCAAAGTATCTCGTCAGAGGATCATTTTGCCCACTTTCCCCAATACTGTCGTCAGTCGGAGGAGATTGACTGGCATAGTCAGCGGGAAGTTCTGTTTGGGCTGGTGGGGTTGGTCCGACATCGCTCGGACGATCGTTCACGACAATTGGCAAAAGATTTGATCGATGCATATCTGAAGCTGCTCGATCGCGATGACTTTTCACCCAATCCTCAATTGCATGGCCGAATGCTCGACGCAGTCTTGGACTACAATCGAACCGTGGATGACGAAACCGGACGACAAGTAGCACAGAAACTTGGAGATTTGTTTGCTGTGTGGTGTGACCAACAGGCAGCGTTTCCCTCACCGGCTCATAATCATTCCATTTTGGGAACGATCGCCAATCTAATTGAGTTTGGAATCGAAACGGACCAGGTCCGTTACATACGGTCGGGACAACGGATGATCGATGGGCCTGTGTATTCCGTCCGTTCCTCTTTTGGCCACGTTGCCGAAGGAGGTACTGTACGCGGCGAGGCGAACTGCACGGGTGACTTAATTCGAGCGCTGCTCCTGCTGGGGCGACGCGTCGATCCGAGGTATCTGGACGAAGCGGAAATAGCCATTCGCAATCACTTATTGGCAAGCCAGCATCTGGATTCGTCCTTAGCTCAATTCGTTCCGCGATCCGACTTGCCCGCCGACAGCGAACAGCGCGTTTACACCGATGCCGCTGGCCGAGCCGTCGGCGGTTTTTCCTTTACGCTTCCTAACGATTTGATTGATGCCGCATATCCGCATTTGGCAGTGGATTTAGTCGAGGGTGGTATGCACACGATCGTGGATGCGTGGGACAATACGATCGACGTGGCATTGCAGGAAATCACCGTACATCTGCTGTTTTCACAGAAACGGCCGGAGATTGAGGTTCGATCCCATCTCCCTGAAAGGGGGTATATCGAATTGCTGCTTCACCGTCCGGGCCGCCTCTACATTCGAATTCCGGGCACGGTCGAACCCAATAGCCTGAAGATCACTGCAGCGGACCAGGACGTAGAACTACGGTTTGAAGGAGCGTATGCTGTCATTCCGCCTCAGGAAGCCGGAGTTAAGATTGCACTGGCGTTCCCACTGGCAAGAAAGTTCACCACGGAAACCATCGGCGAGGATGTATACCAGCAGGAGTGGCTTGGGGATACGCTCCGCAGCATGACCCCTCTCGGCGAAAACGTACCACTCTATGTGCCGTCCCGACTTGAGATTTACAAGTGAGGGTGAACATCGGTTTCGGGGGCTGGCTGGCCACGACAGGTAAAATGGCTTGAGCTACTAAAACGAAGAGCCCGAAAACCGGCTCTCACCTGGGAGTGCGACCCAGGGTACAACCCGCGCCGAGCAGAATCAGGCCAAGTCGATGCCGATCTTGGCGAGTTCATCAGCGTCGCTCCTTGTTGTTGCCGCGGAGGCAGAACCTGGGGCGTACTCATGGGGGCATGGTTCGCGAGCTACTGGTAGTCGGGAATAACTTCGCCATCGTGAATGTTGGCAAGTCTGGCCAATACGAGACCGTCGACCTCCGGGTTAAGCGATTGCACGCTGCCGTCACAGAATACAAATTGGCAGATCCCGCCGGGGTGACTGCTGCCAAAATTTTTGACGAGCAGATTTCTTAGTGTAAATGGATCGTCTGTGTGTGTGGGCGAGGGCACGATGAAGAAATCGAGTTGAACGGCACCGGCAGAAGTTGCCATCCCCGCCCGACGCACGTAATTGTTCACATGGTTGTCGTTATAGAAACTGTTATCTGCGTACTCGCGTTTTCCAAAATGATCGGGGTGCATGTATTTCTCACCGACGAGAAACGTTTGTGAAAGGCCGTCGGTAACGTCTTTCCATTTTCGCTGGGCTGTCCAGCCCAAAGCTAGTGTATCCGGGCAGGGTGCACCGTCATGCGACCTTTCGTCCTCTTGTTCCTTGGTGCGGAGTGCGATGCCATTATTTCCTCCGCCATAGTACCAATTGGGTACCGCCTGATGGTCCCCTCCATTAAGTGCGTAGTCTGCCAGTGCACCCGGGACGTGTTCGGAACAACCGCTGCTGTTGTCGCCGCTGACACTAAGGCCTGAAGAACGCCGGGAAGGGCAGTAATATTCAGCCACCTGCGTTTCCACGATTCCCGGCGAATCCCGGTTTGCACCCCAATACATCTTCACGGCATTGGCCTGGTCGTAGAGTGACCCTGCCTCCATGTAGGGCATGATCAGCACCAACCAGGTGGCATGTCCAATCCCGGTAAGCGCGGGTGGAGGCACGGCACGTTTGGTCGACTCGAAATTGTGGATTGCCAACCCAATCTGCTTGAGATGGTTGGTGCACTGCGTTCGGCGTGCGGACTCCCTGGCGGCTTGGACCGCGGGCAGCAGGAGTGCGATCAGAATGCCGATAATTGCAATGACGACCAGGAGCTCAACCAGCGTAAACCCGCGCAACAATTGTCTAGGCTCTTCTCTGCTGGACAACATGATATTCCCGTTAGTCTGCCCGTTCTGCCGTCAGAGTACATTGTAGCTGCGGGCGATCTGCGCGTCTAGGAAAACCTTTGCCGTGCCTAACAGAAGGCGTTACAATGGGCCAATGCAACGTCGAGTAAATCCCAGCTATGATCGCTTCCTGTCGAGAATCCTGCGGTTCGGGTTCTTGGCGCTGGTCGTTGCCTCTTCTGCCCGCGGTGAGAGTCTCGGTGTCATCAAGCTTTCCAATCACCCACAGTTGTTTCTTGATGATTTCCTCATCGCCAAGACTTGGAATCTCCGGCGTGAAATGAACCAGCCGGTGCGGCATACGGCCAATCCCTTGTTCGGTCAGGACCATCCCTGGGAGAAGCGCCTGGTGCAGGTGTACGGCACGGTCATGTTCGAGCCCCAGCGAGATCTGTTTCGCTGCTGGTACACCGTCAGCGAGGCGGGCCAGGGGAAACCTGAATACAATACCTGCTACGCCGAATCACCGGATGGGCTCCACTGGGAAAAGCCGATGGTGGGCGAGGGGGAGTTCGGTCATTTTGCCCGCTATACCCGGCACAATATGGTGGCGCCGGGGGTCCATTCGTTAACGGTTCTCAAAACACCTTGGGATCCTGATCCGGACAGGCTCTATAAGTTGGCTGGTTGCGATAAGTGTGGAACCTCGCCCGATGGCATTCACTGGGAGTTGACGAACATTCGCGATGCGGTCGGCAAGAACGATACCGGTAGCA
>JAKVBZ010000198.1 GCA_022448645.1 Pirellulaceae bacterium | reverse complement strand
GAAAACGGTTGATGCCACATGACATCGACGCATTCCTGTCAAACCAATTATCCGGGCAAGCCACGCCACCTCTGACGGATCCAACGCCACCTTATCTTGACGCTCCACTCCCTAAGGCACAGCAAACACTCAATTATCGTATGGCCCGAGCCATGCAAGGGGCAATCACCGCTTCCATCGTTGTCGATGTAGACTGGACGCAATTGAATATTGCCCGCCAACAATGGAAAGCCGTGGCGGGTGGTGGGGGGTCGGGTATGACCCTGATGCTGTATTGTGTAGTCAGCGCTATGCAAGACTTCCCCAGATTCCGCAGTGCGCTTCAATCCGATGGAACAACACTGCGTAGCTATCGTCACGTCAATCTGGGCATCGCCGTCGCGCTCCCAAACCATGACCTGGTAACTGCAGTCGTCTCCGATGCAGACCAGCTCGACTTTTTCGCATTTGCCGATCGTGTACAAGAACAGATCGAACGGGCACGTCAAGGACACGATCAAATCGACGCGACAACGACTCTGACCGTTTCGAACATTGGCTCCCTCGGAATGAAAATGGGTGTTCCAGTCATTGTGCCACCCGCAATGGCCACCCTGGCACTGGGACAAACCCATTGGCTTCCCAAGCCCATAGACCAGGGAATCCAATTCCAACTCTCGGCAACGCTCACCCTGGCGTTCGACCATCGCATCGCCAATGGGTCTGCGGCTGCCGAGTTCCTGACCGAAGTCAAGCGGCGCATCGAATCCTTTGAACTTCCCTAGCGCTACGACACGCTTCAGTACTTTGGAAGTTCTACTCGAGGAAAACGACTCCGGACGCTCATCAGCCACAGAAATCTACCGGCCCTCACTGTCTCTATTTTTCTAGCCGTGGAATGGCATTCTCTCGGTGACTCAATCTGGAACCACTACAACGCTCTGTAATACTTCTCTACAAACGCTCTGCAGAGCGTCGCAACAGGAATTTTCATGCGACAGATCTACCTCGACTACAACGCTACAACACCGATTGCTCCTTCAGTACGAGATGCATTGTTGCCCTTTTTGTCGGAGCACTTTGGCAATCCTTCCAGCGGCCACGCGTTAGGCCGTGCCTGTCACGAAGCTATTGAAGACGCCCGCGCCGAAACAGCAGCTGCACTCGATGCCGACAGTGATGAAATCTTCTTTACGAGCGGTGGAACCGAAAGTAACAACCTTGCCCTCAAAGGCGTACTATTCCGAGAACCGATCGACAATGGCTCGCATCTGATCATCTCTGGCATTGAACACCCTGCGATCCTGCAACCGGCAGAGTTTCTACGACGACAGGGCTACGAACTCACTGTCGTTGGATGTGACTCACAAGGTACCGTATCGCCTGAGGCCATTCAGGACGCGTTACGCCCCACAACGCGACTTGTCAGTATCATGCATGCGAACAACGAAATAGGTAGCGTTCAGCCAATTCGAGAGATCTCAGATTTATGCCACGCACAAGATGTCCTGGTCCACACCGACGCAGCACAAAGCGTGGGCAAGCTACCAGTAACCGTTAGTGAACTGGATGTCGATCTGCTGTCGGTTGCCGGCCATAAACTCTACGCGCCGAAAGGTGTTGGAGCACTCTATGTAAGACGTGGCATCCCCTTGGAACCGGCTTTGCACGGTGCCGGACATGAGGGAGGAGTACGCCCAGGTACAGAAAACGTTCCGTATATCGTCGGACTGGGACGCGCGATGACACTCGCTACCGAAGATCTCAATAGCCGCCAGGAACGACTCGCCCAATTGCGAGATCGATTGGAAGAACAACTACGCGATACCCTTGGTGATCGCATGTCGATTAATGGCCTGGGAGCCGAACGACTCCCCAATACTTCGAGTGTTAATTTTCCGAACGTCACTGGCCTCGATCTCTTGAAACGCATTCCAGAACTCTGCGCCTCGACAGGCTCTGCCTGCCACAGTGGAGTCACCACCCTTTCAGCGACCCTCAAAGGCATTGATCTGGATCCCGAGACAGCACAGGGTACGGTTCGCCTCAGCCTGGGTTGGAACTCAACCGCTGACGAAATCGACCGCGCTGCCAGTCTGCTGCTGGGAGCCTGGGAAATGCTCCAATAGGCGTCTGGGGACCACAGCGTCTGGCGCCAGCCCATCGCGATCCCGTACTGCGCCCCCGTACCGCCACCAGACTGCCGGGCAGCGAACGAACGAGCCCGGCGGTAACGAGCCCGGTGGCAAACTGTTGGTCAATAGACCCTATAGTTAATCAGAATCGATGTACCTGGACCGTCGCTATCCCACGAATGCCATTCCGCTTGGCACTCCAGTCGATTACGCAAGCCCTGCGCACGTCGGCCTGCTGCATCTCCCACAAAACTGCGGATGATTTGGCAATCTGTTGTGTCAAGCGCCCCAACAAAATACGATGGGGCGTAGTACACGCCTTTGCTCCGTTCCCGAGGTCCCGCATGTCTCAAGCTTCTACATCTCTTGACTCTGGCTCGGATTCAGCAACTCAATCGGGCAAGATGTACACCATACTCATCATTGCATTTCTGGGATGGATGTTCGCCGGATCACACATGGCGATCAACGGCATCACCTATCATTCTGTCGCCACGTCACTATTGCCAGACGCAAGTGCCGTTCCCAAATGGATCGGATTTCTGGTTGTTGCATTCCTACTCGGCGCAGCGGCTGGCGGGTATGTCTTCGGTTGGGTGGGAGACCGATTTGGCCGCTCCAAGGCAATGGCACTCAGCATCGCTTTCTATAGCATTTTTTCATTCGTCTCGCTCTTGTCACCAAGGATTGAAATTTTCTGGCTATTACGGTTCCTTACCTGTATGGGAATTGGTGGAATGTGGCCAAATGGCATGGCACTCTTGCAAGAAGCGTGGCCCAATACCGCGAAACCTATCCTGGCAGGAATATTGGGAACCGCCGCCAACGTGGGCATCGCACTGTTTGCCTATATCTGCATCCACAAGGACGTCAATCCCGATGACTGGCAATGGACGTACATGGCTGGAAGCGCACCCATTTTGCTCGCAATTGCTTCCTGGTTCCTGGTTCCCGAATCACCAAAATGGCTCCAACAGCAGTCCGCATCAAATGAGGAAAACGGACCGCGCAAAGTAGGTATGGGTGAAGTATTTTCTCCCCCGCACCTGAAACTAACTTTGATCGGTATTATTCTCGCATTCGTGCCCTTGTTCGGTGGTTGGGGAGTTGCCAACTGGGCGACTTACTGGGCAGCCGAAGCAGATGAAGAAGCCCGTCTGGCACAAGTCGCGAAAGAGCAGAACAGCGCGACGAAAGCGAAAGAAACACAAGCTGACGAGGCCAATACCGCTTCGAAGAAAACCGCAACCAACAAGAAAGCTCAAACCTCGTTCAATCGGGCATGGACCGGCTCAATCAGCAGTCTGCTGGGAGGTGCCTTGGCGATGTTTCTCGGCAGACGAATCTGTTACGCAATACTGTGCGTCTGTGCATTTACCTGTACGCAGATGCTCTATAGCTTGCCAGACCCGAATTCTGCTGGATTTCAAATGTGGGTCAGCGCGCTCGGATTCTTCAGTGGATTTTTCTTCGGTTGGCTACCACTCTGCCTGCCCGAGATGTTTCCGACACGTGTTCGGTCAACCGGTGGTGGGGTGAGTTTCAACTTCGGGCGAATTATCGTCGCCTCACTGATTCTGCTGACAGCATTTGCCTTGAAAGAGCAGTTTGGGGGTCGTTACGACCTGGTAGGACGAGTCTGTGGCTTCATGTATTTGACCGGTATCGCCGCCGTACTACTGATGCCACGATCTGACGAACGGAGCGTGATCTCCAAGCTGCTGCACTCAAAGTGACTCAAGCATGATAACTTGAGTCAGTGCCGCTTGGCTGATGATATTCTGGGAATGCCTCCATGAGCTTGTCCAACAAGTCATGGGTTTCCCGCGAGAAAATCACGGACACGCATCGTCGCGAATAAACGGCCAGGTGTTCCGCGATACTGGTTCACAAGATCGGTCTCGCAGAAAAGCGAGTTGCGAGCAATACGCAGGCAATTCCGCATAGTCGACGGCATCACAATCACTGTGCGCTGCTAGCATAAACAACACCAGCCACGGCACACTACTGGTAACCTGCACTACGTCCCCCCACCAGGAACTGTAGTCCGTGGTTCTTTCCCTCCCTTGCGGAGTTCTTGTCACCGCTGTCTGAGGCCAATCGAGTTGGCATGGAAAGCGAAGAAACTCGCGTAACGGCACGCGGCACTGCACCTAAAATGTGTTCCGAACCACACTTCCCGATATCCTTCCACGCGATTCTTCCACGCGCGCGATTTGAGCGTTTTTTTCTATTTTCCTGTACGAAAAGATTGCCTGGAGACCACACATACCATTACCGGCAACCAACCGGCTGGTTGCGCGCGGTCTCTTGCCTGTTTTCTTTTTGCCAGGACCTCACCCATGCGGCTTACTTTACGAACGATGTTGGCCTATCTGGACGATATCCTGGAACCCGCAGATGCAGAGGAACTGGGCAAGAAAATCGAGTCGAGCGAGTTTGCCAACAACCTTGTGCACCACATTCGCGGTTGCACCCAGCATTTGCGTCTTGGCGCTCCTGAAATCGACGGGAAAGGCCTG
>JAKVBZ010000197.1 GCA_022448645.1 Pirellulaceae bacterium | reverse complement strand
CTCCAAGGGCCCATCGATTTCCCAATCGCCGAACACAAAATCCAGCGGCACACCCGCCACGTGATAGCCTCGAGCGAAGAACGCCACCTGCTCCCGCATCGCTGCGTAACGATGCTCCAACCGAAACGGACTGCCGATGTTTCCCGGAATCGATTCGTCAAAAAATGGATTCCCCTGCTGGTCCATGTAGGCCGTTACCGGGTCGCCATTGTTAAAAGCATACATACAGGCGTTAGCATTCACGCACACTTTTCGCCCTAACTTCTGTTGAATCCGTGCCAATCGCAACCCGTCAGCCAAACTTTTTTTTCGCCGCTCCGATTCAGGGGTCCATGTAGCGATCGCGGCAATTCCACGCTTATGCAGGTCCACTACCATCCTCTCTTGTAGCGCCTCATCCTCGACCACACAATCCATCGCTGGCCAGAGCAACAGGGGAAACCGATTGCCCAAAGGATGCTCCAGTGGCTGTGCATTCTCAAGCACCAGACGCACTCCCACAGGGTAGTCCGACCCGCTCAGTTCTTCGGCGCACGTGATGTCCTGTGGAATCGTCAATGCGAAAACGAGGGTCAGCAGCAGAACCAGCAAGAACATATCGTTTCCTCTAAATGGCCATTTCAAGTTGGAACACTTAAAGCAGGCCGGACCAAGGTCGCGAGTGGCATTTTCGGCACAGCGAAAATACGGTGAATTGAAAGTATCTATGTATATATGATTGTCATCCGAAGTTGGCTAGCCAGGGTGCACGGCTGCGCCACGACCCAGGGCTACGGCATTGGACATTGCACTTACAACTAAACACCAGCCAGTTGCGACAGCACCGTGTACCGTTAGAATTGCTGAAAGATAGTGAAACGAAATCCATAGAACCATTGGAGATCACTGATCATGCGCCCGTGTCGATTTCACATTCTTATTTTCACCGTTTTGGCCGCGGGAACCGTCCGCGCTGATCAAACTCCACAGCGGGGAAATCTTGGCAGCAATCACCAGTCGAAGTGGCAAATTCTATGGGACGTATGATTCGGATGCCCGTGTCAATTTGTATCTATCCAAGAATGCGGGTCGGACGTGGACATCTCATGGCAAGCCGATTCTAAGAGATTTGCCGACACCGCCGCGCCCACCAGAAGGTAGTCAGCTATCGTTCGACCACCACCATCCGATGCCTCCCTGTTACCCCTGGTGCATCCGTTGGTTCGAAGTCGAACCTGGTATGATTCGCGCCTTTCATCACGGACCAGTCGTCACGGCCAAGGCCGATCAACTGGAGGGAAGTACTGCGGAAGATATTCTCACTTATCGTGACTCACACGACAAAGGATTGACTTGGGGAGATCGGCAACCGACCAAGCTGGTAGGGGACTGGAGCCGCGATCTTTACCGCAAAGGCTGCTGGAACCACATTTACGGTTTTACCCAACTGAGCGATGGTACGTTATTGACCGTTTTCCTGCACGGCTACAACAGCCTCTTCGACCGTGTTCCAGGCAACGGCCAGGGTACCTGGGGCACCGAGATCGCACAGCCGTATGTTTCCCAGTCTTATGATGGAGGAAAGACGTGGCAGGAACCGGTGCCCATGGACAACGCGGCGATCCACGACGGCAGGCAGCCGGATGCACCTCATGGCGGATTCTCCGAGACGGTACTGAGCGAGCTTCCCAGTGGACGTATCATCGCACTCTGCCGACCGTATCGATCTCCGTTCAGCTGGCAGACACAATCGGATGACGGCGGAAAGACGTGGAGGTTGGCCTGCTACGCACCGTTTTCTATTGCAGGGGGTCCGCAAATGGTTTGCACTGCATCTGGATACCTGGCCGTGGTAGGGCGCCAAACGGGTCTCGGCCTACATACCAGTGTCGACGGCGGAGTCAACTGGGACGCAGGAACGTTACTGGCGCACGATTGTTGGTACAACGGATACCTTTGCGAAGCCGAACCAGATGTCATTTTGGTTTTTTATTATCACCCCAGCGTCGACGGTGTGGCACCATCACTACCACGGATGCAACGTATCCGTATCACGAAGAATGGCCCGGTTCCCGCAGATGGTTAGTACTACGATAAAAAACATGTCCCAATATCTTACTGCTCCTAACTGACGAACAGACATCCGTCGTGGCTGGCTTCTCTGGTGACTGGGCAGGTTGAGCATCTTCTTCTGGATCGATGGCAAGACTGACACTTGAACTCTGACATTTCAAGATATCGAGTTGTTACGCATTGTCGATGGTTCGAGCGATTATCCAAATTTGTTCGCATTATCATCAGTGGAATCTAAGAGCATTGCGCGTCTTCGTGGTCACCTTCTTAACCCGAGTGTAATCTTGTCCGATTTGACTGCCTTGAAGATGGCCCACATCTCTTTTTGCCAGGGCACCGCAACCGAAGCGAATCCGGCGTCCTTCAGATAGCCACATTGGACTTCGATCGTTTCATGACAATCGTCACCGCTGGACTTCGGTATTCCAAAGCCGTCTACGTTCCGCGCTTCCCATTGCAACAAGGGTTGGTAGATCGACTCGGGAACTTGCTGCTGGTCCATCAGAACATGCATATGGGCAGCCCAAGCTTTGCACTGCTTCAAGTACACCGCATCGTCGTTTGCCCGGATCTCGTCACCATTGATAAAAACCCCATTCGGGGCAAGGGAAAGAAACAATCGTTCGTATAGCTCTCTTTTTTCGGCGGACTCCAGATGATGTATCGCAGACATGCTGACGATGGCGTGTGGCTGATCGACAATAGGACTCCAATCATCCTGCAGCCTAGCAGCGTGAACACGAGCACGATCTCCAAATCGCTGAAGACGTTGTCTGGCCAAATTCAAGAAGGATTTGGATTGATCGATCAAAATCGCTCGAGAAGCAGGACACCTACAGAGAAATTTTTCCAAAAGCCGACCCGATCCACCTCCAGCGTCGACGAGAGTAATCTTCGAACCCAGGTGCTCGATCAGGTCCAAGATCTTGTCTTGAATCTCTTCATAGTACGGATGAATTCGCTGCGCGGCTACGTTATAACCATGTGCCAATTGCTCGGCGTTCCAACGATATTCTTCCATTGATCACAGCTCAAGTATTTCCGGGAATTCACGACGACACCAATCTCGAATTAATTCCACATCTTCTTCGCTGGTTGCTGGGTAGGGCCCACGATTTGACAGACTCGTGCGCAAAAATCCCACCAGATGACCTTTCAAACGGTCATAGGCCGTATCGTGATAAGATTCCGGCAGCAGTCCGAAGAATGCCTCTGCATGCATTTTTTCTAGCTTGGTACACATCGGACCCAGTCGTTCCCAATCGCCTGCTTTTAGTGCCGCGAACATGCGCAGGATGTATCGTGGGTTCATGTAGAAATTGGCGGAAGCGCACCCGATCGCTCCAAACGGCCCCAGCTGGGACCACATACTTTCGTCGACAAATACGTTGACCAGCTCGCTGAGCGCCGCACATCCCTCTTCGGTAACCCCGATAGTGCCGGCCATGGACTTAACCATCAGGTACATCGGAACCGACTGGTGAATCTTACGGTGCTGCTGGAGCGTTAGCGCCCTTTTGCTGCGCATCGTGTCGTAAATCGAGAGGGCCAGGCCCGGCGCCGCCTCGGCCACTTGTTGAAAAAATGGAACCACTTCGTCGTCGGCGACAGGCAACCAAAACGGCAACGCGACTTGGATACCGTCCGCACCAAGTTCGGCAGCGATGCGAGCTCGCCGCACGGCCCCCCGTGTATACGTCGAGGTGACGCCGAGCAACACAGGAATACCAGCCTCGCGACACTCTTCGACAGTCACGGTACAAATAGTGCGCCATTCGTCCAATTCGACGGCGTAGAATTCACCCGTCGTGCCGTGTGTGTAAACTCCCGGAGCCCCCGCCTCACAACAGGCACGCACGTCGCGGCGGTAGTTCTCTTCGTCAAATGTCCCATCGTCATTCCAGGCAATCGGGACGCCCGCCCAAGGTCCGATGAAAGTCGTGCGGTCGAGCATGGTGAGCAGCTGTTGTGTTTGGGAATGGTCATATTCGCACAAGGTGCGAATATCTGCCGGTAATAGATACGAGTGGTTTCAGTCTTTAGGAACACAAAGTAACCTACGGACACTGAAATCCAAACCCTGACACCTGAACTCATTCAACTCGTACCCGTGCCAGATGAGATTGAATCGTCGGTGACGAATGGTAGGTAACTTGCCAGGCAACGGCGCCCTGCGTCCGTCAGTATGTGTTAGTAGTACGGTGGGTGCAAGCATTCAGCAACGAAAGCCGTTCTGATAAGATAAAGAACACCCACTTCGAATGCTGTGACTACGCCCCAACACAGAATCGGACCCCACGGCGGTGGACATCCTTTTGGGATTCCTACATCTGTTGACCTGCCTATTTAGTGCTTGCCGCCTGATCGACGTACATGGGCACGCCCTATGAAGGTGACTTGCACAAGGTGAACAACATGGCAGATGAGAAACCAACCCTACGACACAATCAAAGGTCACGACAGCCAATGCCCCTTGCACCCTTGGGATTGTCAATAGTTCACATCCATCGAACAACTATCTGCAGTTGTGGAGAAAATGCATGATCGCTAGTGAAGGATTGATTAATGTACTGCTAAACACTGGGATT
>JAKVBZ010000196.1 GCA_022448645.1 Pirellulaceae bacterium | reverse complement strand
ACACCCTTTTGCCATCCGCGGGTCAAGTGACGACTGTTCCAGTTAAGTGGCGGGGAAGGATCTCGTGACGGGGACAAACTAGTTTCCTCGTAAAATGATGAGGGCAACCGTGTCAGCAAACTGCGCATCAAAGCTGGCTGCCGGAACCTTGGTAAATCGGCTACAGAAAAATCCATCTTACTCCCATTGGCAAACGTTTCCAATCCGCGGAACTTTTTAGAGGTCCTTGCGTCGTGCACAACCGAGAAAGAAGCCTCTTTCCAGCAATGAATCAAGCTTGGCGAACCGCACTCGGCAGGGGTGGCCTAGATGAACTGCAAACCGTAACTTAAACGATGAAGTCACTATTTCGGGGCAAGTCATAACTCCCTAACACAACCAGCATTTGCCTGTTTTCCAAACAATTCTCATCGCAACAAGGACTACCACACACCATGCAAACCTGTGACTTTACCAGGTCGTTTTTCCATTTTGAAACCGATCACGAGGCACCATCGCCGCTGACGATCACGGTCCAGCAGCCCATCACTCGAAACCAGGTGCGGATACCTGTGGAATGTCGCTGTGAAGTCACCAACCCCCAAACCGGCACGACCACTCAGTACGTACTCGGTGCTTCTTGCAAGACCGAAAAAGTGAATGTCGACCGCGACGTGTGGCTGGTTCCCAATGCCGATTTCTGTGTGGTTTCGTCCGAGGAAACCTTTTTGATCATCAAGCGGTTCGAGCGACTTGATGTGGAGGTACCGACCGAGGCAAACATGGCCAAGCCGATCTGTCGCCAGGTGGGAAAGTCCGATGGCGCGTGGACCCGCCACAGCAGAAATCTGCATATGGTCACAGGACGCCAGCTCGAACTTCCCGACGAGGTGATCACCGCTACGCTTGCCGACCGGCCCCTCAACGCGCGTACTGAATTCGTGCTTGCCGATGGACACCAGGTGATGATCGAATACCCGGTCAAGACGATCAACGTCAGCGAGCGAGACCGCTATTACCAGGTCGATACCGGCCCGGTCCTTTTGCCCGATCTATCGATCGGCCACGAATCGTTCGTGGGAAACTTTCGACTGGCCTACATTGCCCACAACTGCACCGACTGGGCCGAATTGGTTGTCAACGTTCCCACTCCCGTCGCCAAGGGTATTTCTGTTGATCATTACTCGCAGCCTGTGCGTCTGGAGACCCGAAACTCCATGATCGAACCGGAATGACCGCAGCGATAAAAAGCGGATTATGCCCACCCAGGGAACACGGCCAATACACCCAATCTGACCTGGTTGCACGCTTCTTCTGGAAGCCGAAATCCGCATCTTGCCCGTTTATTGCACCGGCTTGAGCCACAAATAAGTCCACCGCTCCGACTTGAGGGGCAAGGAGACTTCGCCACTATCGCTGATCGGTAACTTCCTGTTGTAGATGGTATCAATCACTTCCAGATTTTTGTCGACGAGCCCCAGTTCTTCCAGGTTGAAGTTTACGTTGGCCGTTTGTTCGTCAATCGCGTGATTCGTGACAAACGCCAACACACCGTTGGTTGGGTGAATAAAAAGCGTGGTGTAGCAATCGCTCGACGCCGGTCCAAAGGTTGCATATTTTTCAACACCTTCGTAATACAGAATGCGTTGGGCGTCTTCGGTGCCAAACTTGTCGCGTATGCGACAGATCAACGCAAAGATTTGCGCGTCTCCACTATGCCTGTGGTGCGTCGTCTTGCCGGCCTGATCAATACTGTCAATCCATGCCTCACTGCCGTCGACACTCGGATAAACCGGGATATCCAGTAGCAAGGTCGTGGCCGAGATTCGCCCATAATCGCCCAGTCGATGACTGGCCACGCTCATCGCAATATTGTGCTGCCGCCCGGTGAACTCGTGGCGTGCCACATCCAGGGGTAATGCTTCAGCAACGTAAGGCACACCCCCTTCGGTCGTATTCAGGTGATGCCAACGCTCTCCGGTGGTCATCACGTCGCCCCAAAAAAGTCCTGACGAGTTGAGGCCAAACGAGTCATGCAGGTCGATGATATGGTCCTGGTTAAAGGATTTTACCGCCACATAGATGCGCTTCATGTATTCACGAATACCAAAAATTGGCCGCGTGCCTTGTAGTTTTCCGTCTGCGTCAACATAGCCGCATCCATGTTTGGTATTCTTACAAAGCCAGTGGTAGCTACTCGTGCCATCGAGATAAACGCCATCGTCGCCGAAATATTCCAGTCGCTTGTGCAAGGCATACACATTGGCGTCGCGCAACGCTGCACTTGCCGGACAAGCATTAAAAGCACCGTTGGAATCGATGCCGTAAGTGATCGTACTGTGGCTCCGCGGCGCATTACGCGGAAGACTTGCCACACTATAGGTCTGAAACGGGGCAACTGCCATGTGCCCGGCATGAAACTCGAACTCCGGGGCTCCCAGCGGAAACCGCTGGTGAATCATGTAGCTGTAAACCTTAATACCACGGTCGTGAAAAGCCTGCACGTTGCGTTTGATCTGCTGGGCAAACCACTCATTGCCCAGCGGAAGCGGATAGGGCCAGAGACAACCACCGATCGTCAACACCGCACGAAAGCCCATGTCCTTGACGTGATCCAGCGCCGGCTTGCCTTCAAACTGACGATCAGGCCACGAAAAGTCATACACCATCGGTTCACTCCGCGCCATCCGCACCTCCCAGGGTGACCTGGCCATCGGTTTGCTGGGAGTGGCGAAAATAGCAAACGTAAATGTCCGATCTTCACCAGCCTGAAGCACGGTTGACTGGTCAATGAAACGAATACGCAGCGTATGTGCAAAGGCGTCTTTGAGGAATTCAACCGCCTTGTTTTTGTCCTGGTTGTTCCAACCGATAGGACCTTCTGCCTGCCACACCAAACTGCGATCATCATCGCCCAACGATGCTTCGCAGGTAAACGGAAATGCCATTTCCTCTTCAAGCAGACCTGACTGGTCCATTTTGCTGTAGTCGGTCCTGGTAACCCCATCAACCTTGATTGTCGTTGGCGGACGCACGTCATTGGCGTATGCATAAACCGAATGGTTCGGGACAGCCGGCATCTCCAGGAACAACTCCGAGAGTTCTGTGGCCTCACGTGCTTTGACCTTGCAGTCGAAACGTGTAAAGCCGTCGTACTCGACATGCCCAGTGATTTGTAAATCCATGCTGCCCGAGGAAAAACGCTGGATGAAGACCGCAGCCGTATCGTCCGTCCTGGGCCACTCAGTTGCTTCATGCAACCAATGCACCGGCAGGCTGGCCGCGTCAGCCCCAACGATGTCGGAACCAACTGGCTTGGCAACGGCCGTAAGCGACATGGGATCGGCCAGCATGTTCGCCCCCTGGGACTGCACCTGGGTGTAACAGGGGGTATCTCCCACGCTGTAGCGCCTGCCCCAAACTTGAATGTCGTTGCCTCCTGCTGTCTTGTTCACTTCAACCGGCGTCCACGGCTTGGGAACACCCTTCAGATAGCCAACCTGATTGTGGACCCAGGCAGGTTTCTCCAGCAAAAAGTCTTTTTCCACGGTACCGAGTTTATCGCCAGCGGCTGAAAAAACTTCGATCCTGGCTCGAATCGCTTTATTTGCGAAAGGTCCAATCGGAAAATCGGCAGCAGCCACGGTTCGCGGTGTACCCAGGGTTCTGGACCCCATACAGACAACCTCGGTGGTTTGCTGATCACCGCCGAGCGTCGTCAGCGTCACTTGCGCCTTGCCTTGGTTGCCCTTCAGATCAAACTGGTGATGGGCACTGAGCCGCATGGTCAACTTGTCTTCGTACCAGAAGGGCTCCATCAAAATTTCTGCCTGGGAAATCCGGGGCAAATTCGCCGCCTCCGCCCCTGAGGCCAGTAACTTGACCTCGTTTGCGGACAACGCGCGGTTGAAAATCGCCACTTCATCCAAATCCACAAAGCCATGGGCACGACCATTGGAACCCAAGGAAATGGTTTTTGCCTCCTCCATCGGGCTCTCCATGGAGTAAGGTGTCCATCCGTCTTTGATCAACACTCCATTTCGATAGAAACGCATGCGCGGGTACTCCGACACAATGGTGATATGCGACCAGTCGGTGCCGACCATGTCCCGATCGATCGGCCAGAAGAGCCCCAGGTTCGCGCCACTGGGGTCCCGCTTGTAGGAGACAAAAACGAGGTTGGTGTACCCGCCAAGCGAGAAAAAATGTTGCGGAGTCCCAAAAATGACACAGTCACCTTGCTTTTCGATGGCATTTAATCGCATCCAAAGCCCATATGTGAAATCGCCTTTGAGTTTGAGCGAATCGCCGGTGGCTTTTACGATCGCCTTTTCGCCGTCAAAACGCATCACGCCCTGCCGACCGCGAACTTCCTGAAGAAACTGGCCAAACTTGTTCGCGCCGTCATTCTGGTGGCTGGAATGGTCAACGACCTTGTTTCCATTATCCTGGTCAAAACGGTAGTGCAGCACGAGGTCCGGATCGGATGCGAAGGCAACGGGAGTGGCGATGGCAGTTGCAATCACCAGGGCAGAAATAGCTGACTTTCTTAAAACTCTCACAGGTATCTCCCACATGGAACTTCTAACAACTTTGGTGTTCATACATTGTTTTCATGCCACAGCAGAAACAAGCGCACATCTGCTTCACGTGCTTCACGCTTACAC
>JAKVBZ010000195.1 GCA_022448645.1 Pirellulaceae bacterium | reverse complement strand
GAGGAATCTTGTTGCTTGGGCTGAAAAGGATGAGGAGCTAGACCTTGCGGTTGAGACTCTCGAGCCCGTGGCAGCCAATCATCTGCGTGCGCTGTTGTTAAAAACGTCGATCCATGGCAGTCGAAAAGAATGGCCGGCGGTAGTTCATGATTGTGCACTTGCGATATCACGGCTCGAACAGAAGCAGGTCACGCAAACAGTAGATCGTTCCCTCGTCGAACAGTTTTATCGACGCTGGGCTGAGGCGTTACGAATGATGGGGCGATATCGACAGGCCGAAGAGGTTTTGGTCGCGGGGTTGGCAAACTGGCCCAGCAGCAAGGGCTACTTCCATTTTCAGTTGGCACATCATCACGGCCTTGGCGGTCGTCCAAGGCAGGCCATAGAGCAATACCGTGAAGCAGCGCAGGCGGACATCACCTATGAAGCCCTTGCCGACCTAGCCATCACACATTTGCGGTCTGATTCACCGGCCTGTTTATTGCGGACAGTACGTTCAATAAAGAGATAGTGTCGTTTTCGCGAATCGTCAAAACCAGGGACGGATACGAACGATTTTAAAGTGCAAAGGCGTCCAGCAGGCCATGGGCCATGTCGTACTGCATCATCGGGGTCGAGCGTCCGCCGGTCTGAGGGCTAAAAAAACAGCTCATAAAGCAATGTAATATGTGCGTGATTTTAATCCCCCAACGGCGGAAACGCTTGACCGCATATGATTTTACTTGCACGGGCCTAGCGGTAATGCCGACGGCCGGTCGTGCTCATGAGTCCTACGAATCCGAGGAAGGTTAGCACAAGTGTCGTCGGTTCGGGGATGATTCGCAGGCCGCTGATCAAATGAGTGGAACGGCCAATGCTGCCAGGAGCGTCGACGCCTCGCAGTAAAATCTCACCTGAGCCGTCGCTTGTGGCGCTGAATGTGTGTCGAAAGGGGTTCCCGGCCAAGTTGTCGGTTGGGTACGGACCTCGAATTTGGATGTTGTCCAGTACCAGCGTATCGTTGGCAGACCAGTCAGCAATGATGTCAGTAAACGAGTCTTCGTTGGTGCCGTCTTCAGCCCATAACACGAAATCATACGAAGTGTTATTGGTGAGACCTGAAATGGTAATGTCGATCCCTTCGCCCAGAGTTGGCGGTCGTTCGGTTTCGTCTACAAAGATCCAATCTCGCATCAGGTCGCCGTGTGTAAAGGATCCATTGTCAGGTGGGTTTCCCCTGTCACGGTCAGCAAAGAACTCTGGGGCGCCAGCGCTTCCCTGCTGGCCGTCACCGTAGGTTGCGACAGAGACCGTAATTGCTCCAAAAGTCTGGGTCGTTCCATCAGCAAGGGCAAATTTGTCGAATCCCGTTTCCACAGGAGAACCAGCAGTGCCAAAATCGAGACTTAATACGAAGGCGTTAGCCGTGGTGGCAAAGCCAATCGAGGCTGCAATTGCCAAAACAAAACATTTGGTACGATTGCGGTTGTAACTAATCATGTAGCGGCTCCTTGAACATAAAAACGGTAAAACAAGTGAAACTATCTACTACCGGAAGACATCCCCGGCCAACAATAAAAGCCCGAGACGCCAGAAAGACGAACTATATCATTCGTGCCTCGCTGGCGCATCGGGCTTCCAATACGCATGCTATTTGTAAGCAACACACAACCGTCCCACGTGGTTGTGTTTACACGGTCTTTTGTTCCCAACATTAGCGGTCCTCGTCGTAGGTTGGCTTGTCTGAGTTGTGTGCCGGTTTATCTGTTTATTTTAATTGTAGTGGTTGGATTTGCCAAATGAAAAGTCAATGGCGAAACGGAGAAAACGCCAGGATGATGGTCCCGAGGAAAAGTAGCACGGCCGTTGTTGGCTCCGGAATTGTGCTGGTGACTCCTTCGTCGTTGCCTGGAGAGATCGTGCCCCCGGCATTGTGGACGTTGCCGACGATGGTACCATCGCCGGCTACTGCCCCCTGCTGAACGTTTACAATCCCTCCCCCTGTGAGTAATTGGTTGTTGATGGCAAGCGTCCCCTCTCCCACCTTGGTGAGCGGGTTGCCCATCAAGTTCAATTGGTTGTTAAAGGCCAGACGCGTATTTGCAGGTACACTGACTGTCGTAGCATCCAACAGTATCGCTTTCGCCTGAAACTGATGTGCGCCCTGTGGAGCTGCCGAGACGCTAATCGCGGCGTTCGGGACCGTAACGCTCGGAGCGGCCAGGTAGACGGTGCCCAAGCCACCGATGGCGTACGTGTGTGCGCTGTCAAAAGAAATTCTACTGACGGTAACGTCTTCTTCGACGATCACTACCCGAGGTCTACTAGTGACATTTCCGAATACGGCCGATGTTTCACGTGTTTGGGGTGCCGCACCGTCGGTCCAATGAGAATCGACATGCCAGCTGCCCGATTGGTCGACGGCCCAGGTTCGCTCTAAGACAGGTCTGGAATCGATGGTAAGTCCGTTGATCATATGGGTAGAGCGGGCAGTGCTGGTCGGAGCATCGATGCCTCTGAGCGATATCACGCCAGAGCTGCTGCTGAGGGCGCTAAACTCGTGTCGAAACGGGTTGTCGTTGTTTGTTGGGTACGCACTGCGAACTTGAATGTCATCCAGTACTGGTGGCTTTATCATGTCGGGATCATTCACGAACCAGTCGGCGACGAGAGTAGGGTGAGATTCGTCGTTAAAGCTGTCCTCGGCCCATAACGTAAAGTCATACAAAGTGCTCGGGTCGAGGCCAGCAATGGTGATGTCGATCCCCTCACCATAGGGTGAAGAACCTTCCGTATTCTCGGTGAAAATAAAATCACTCAGCAGATCGCCTTGATTGAAGTCCGGCAGAACGTCGGGGGGACCATTCCTGACGCGATCCCCCAAAAACTCTCCGTTACCATCTCCAAAAGGAGCGACCGATACGGTTAATGCTCCGAACGTCTGAGATGTACCACCACTCAGTGTAAATCTGTCGAAACCTGATTCGATGTTGGATGCAGCCGTGCCGAAATCAAGCCTGAGGATCTGTGCGTAGCTGATTGAGACCGAATGGACGGCGATCAACAGAGTCAGGTAGATCGAAATGGACGTCTCTGTAGAAATTCCAGACGTCTTTCTGAGACGGCTGACCTTCGACCTACGGAACAACATAGCCACCCCACCCAAAGTCAAAAGGAGCAACGAATTCGGTTCTGGAACGACGTTCAGTGCGCCGGCGGGTCCGGTATATCCAGGAGCAATCGATCCTCCATTATTACTGACGTCGCTGCCAATGGTGCCATCACCAGAGACCGTGCCTTGCTGGACGACTAACGAACCGCTGCCGGCATGCAAGTCGTTATTAATGGCCAGCCTTCCAGGGCCTGTTTTGACGAGTGTATTGCCCATGAAGCTTAATTGATTGTTCAAGGTAAGACTCGTAGCCGACGACGTGTCAATGGTGGTGTCGTTCAACAGTTTTACCGCGGTCTGGAACTCATGCGAGCCTTGCGGAGCGGCGAGAACGTTGACCGAGGCGTTGAGGCCGTCCAGGTGAACGGTACCCACGCCGACGAGGGCATATTCATGGATACTATCAAAAGTAATTCCATTCACCGTCAAGTCGTTCTCTGTGAAAACTGAGCGCGAACGGCTAATGGCGTCTCCAAAAAAGGCAGACGTCGGTGCCGCCTGTGGTGCCGGTCCGCCGGACCAGTGAGCAGACTCATGCCAGACAGCCGAAGCGTCGACAGCCCAGGTTCGCACCGGGGTCGTCGTACTGGCATCCACCGCGAGGGCATTGATCAGAATGCCTGTTTGCGATCCGGTTTGGCGGCCTTCAAGAAGAATGGTTCCGTTCGGATCCGACTGTGCCGTAAAACCATGTCGAAAGGTGTCATTTGAAGTCGGAAACGGTCCATTGCTAAAGATGTCGGTGAGCACTTCCACGCTGTTCGCAAACCAACTGCCTCGACGATCTTCGGACGGGTCGGTGGTAGCTGCATCGTACGACCAGAGGGACATGGAATATTCCGTGTCTGGCTCAAACCCCTCAAGCTTGATGTCCATACCGTCACCCGGACCCTGCGTGTTGTCGGTGAAGGTGAAGTCGGTCAGAAGAAGCGTTTCATCAAATGCTCCTGCCGAGGGTGGGTCCGCACCGCCACCACGAAGACGGTCGCTCAACTGCCCATTACCGTGCTTCGCAACGCTTACTGTATACGCGCCAATCGTTTGCGTCGCTCCGCTGTTGACCAGAAAATCAGAGAATCCCGGTTCCACAAATCCACCGGCCCCGTCACCGAAATCGATGGTCAACAGCTGCGCTTTGGTTGAGGAGAACGCCGATACCGAAAAGACTGCGAGCATTGAAAATATGATTGCTCGAAATCGGCAGTACTTCATGACATGCTTCCGGGAAGCATAGCAGGAAATCAATGTCTGTGCGACAAAAAAAGACAGCCAGGGCTTCGCTGGCGTTAGGGGCTGGGAAGCTTCTGGGGTTATAGTTTTAAAATGTGACCACCTGTGTGGGTGATCCAATGGTCTTCCAGGCATTAGCGTGCCTCACCTGTGATCCAGGAGAACGAATGCGTAGTATATCTCTAATATTTATTTTAGTAAGCATCTCATCGTTGTCAAACGTCATTCAGTGGCTGGTTCACAATCCACCAAAGCATGTTTTTTGTGAATGCTGATCAGAATTATGATTTCGTTCCCAACCCAGTTAGCTTTCGAGATACATAGGTTAAATCATTTGACTAGGTGCGTTTGACGGCGTGCAGCTCCAGAAATTGTCCTTGCGCTGTGACCTTGAGAAGATGGTGTTTAAA
>JAKVBZ010000194.1 GCA_022448645.1 Pirellulaceae bacterium | reverse complement strand
CGTCTGGCAGGAGGTGCGGCTGCGGAAAACCGAATTCCAGCGCACTTAGTTCGTCCGCCGATGTGCCTTCACCACGCTTCTCGATCGCCGATGATCTGTCGGCCGCACAGGAAGATGGAAAGCTTGACTCGGTTCAGTTGCTTGTCCATTTGACGAACATCGAGCCGTCTTTGAACGACGTCCGCATCGAACTGAATGGCAAAGTGCTGCCGAATGAGGTTCTGCGGCTACATGACCGGATCTACCGCCGACACAAGCTGGGAGGTGTCGGCCCGTACGGCTATATTTACGAATATCGATTGAATTCGGAACTTTTCCCTGTTCTTGGTGCCAACCGTCTCCGCGTCACTCTGATCAAAGATGATCCCAATATCAATGCACTCATCGACGTTTACGACGTCGACTGTGTGATCAAGTATCGTGTGCATCGCGACTTTGACGCCAACATCACCGAAGCATAACTTGCTGCAGCCAATGGCGCCTTTGCAGAGCCAATCCAATCGGCTGCGACTGTCTTCCGGAAGCTATCTCGTAAGACGGCGATGCATCTAGACGAGTTCTCGAATGGGCTCTCGATGCTCGAGCAGAAAGCGGGGCCGGCCCAGCCGGTCGGGAACGGTCACGTGACGGACGTCGATGCCCAGATGGTGGTAGAGTGTTGCAAAGACTTCTTGATAGTGGACCGGGCGGTCCACCGGTAAATCACCGTGTCGGCTGGTCCGTCCGATCACCTGTCCCGCGGGCATCCCCCCGCCTGCCAGCAGTGCGCAAGAAACCGGTGTCCAATGGTCGCGACCACCTCTGGAGTTGATCTTGGGCGTGCGGCCCATCTCTCCCCACATGACAACGCTTACGTCGTCCAGCATTCCCTGTTCGTGCAAGTCTTCCACCAGTGCCGAGACTCCCCGATCGATATAGGGTGCATTCAGACGGATACGTTTGAAGTTATCGGCGTGGGTATCCCATGTGCTGAAGTTGAGCGTAACACAGCGTGCTCCAGCTTGGATGAGCCGTCTTGCCATTAGGAATTGCTCGGTGTGCCATCGCGCCGGATGCGTGCCGATTTTGAGGACCGGAAGATCTCCGCGGTAACGCTCGCGCGTCCGGCGGTCGACCTTTTCCAAATCGAGAGCGTCCACGATGCGACGGGAGGTGAGTAACTCGACGGCGGCCTGAGCGAACACGTCCAATGACTCCATTTTTCCCGATGCGTCCATAGCGCGGCGATAGCCATTCAGCTCGTCTAAAAGTGCTGCTCGGTTCTTTAACTGAGAGACATGCAGTGAGTCCAAATCCAACGTTTTTCTGCCGCTGTGGTTCGGCAAAAAGCTCGCGTGACTTGACCCCAAGAATCCCGGCTCCCCGGGACTGGACCAAGGAGTGTGTACGAGTTTCTCTACTAGGCTGACAAAAGGCGGCACCGATGTATTCACGGGACCCTGGATTTTTGACAAAAAGGATCCGAGGCAAGCTTGATTCTGCTGGTTGAACTCCGATGAGGGGTAACCGCTGTAGCACATGTGGGCGTCGTGCTCGTTCTGAGCTCCCACCAATGAGCGGATGATGACCAGCTTGTCCAGCATCGCGGCCAGGCGCGGAAATAATTCGCAAATCTGAACTCCAGGAACACTGGTGCTGATCGGTTTAAACTCGCCGCGAATCTCGCTGGGGGCATCCGTCTTAATGTCCCAGGTATCCTGGTGGGGAGGCCCACCAGGCAGATAGATCATAATGATCCCTTTGTGCGAAGAGCCAACCTTCGACTGGGATTCGGCCCGAAGCAAGTCCGGCAGGGCGAGACCACCCAAAGCCAAACCACCCATCCGCAGTAAACTCCTACGCGTCAAACCATCGCAGAAGCGGTCAGTATAGGTACCGAGTAAATCCAGCATCAGTGACCTTATTCAGGCAAATTGAATTCATTGTGACATGCGGTAGCTGCCAGCTGGGACCCAGTTACGGTTAAACGTACCGAAGGAAATACACCGTTCCCCGCATTGGCGACCGCTGCCGTCGCGAATGATCAAACTGTATTGTATATGCCCATTGCTCTAACCGGCAACAGAAGAAGTGCAGTGTTGTCGATACTTTTGGGGCGCGGTGATTCTCTGGGATGACTCGAATCATCGTATGACGTCCGTCACGTAACATGCTTTCTGGCAACGGCGACGGACTGTTTTACCAGTCCCTGAAATGGCTGCTGTTCCCGGTTTGGGGCATCTGTCAAGATCCTGAGGTACTCGCGACACCGCCTCCGATATCAGTAAACGGATTGAATGAGGCACAAGTTTACCACTCGCCAAGGCTGAAACAACTAACGAAAGTGTGCCAAATTTCTTTGCGTAAAAATCATATTGTGTGATGGGCGAACCTAAGAGTAACGCAACCATTTTGTTACGGGGTTGGCGGGATGGCGTTGTTGGTTTCGTATTCGACCACGCCGTCACGGAGAAACGAAAATGTCGCACCACTGTCATTGACCCACACAATCAACGCACCCTGCGCAAGAGACACGCCAAATCTGGGCGTCAGGGATGGGTGGTGAGCAACAACAGCGCAATGTTGCTCCGGATGAACAACGAAATCGTCGGCCCACGGCTCTACGATTACCGTGAAGGATTCGTCATGCGGGTGGATGGCGAGTGTTGAGCTATTCATGGCAGGTCGCACAACATTTGTCGTTTGGCCACCATACAGAAAGTGCTAACCGTGACGACATTGAGCAGTCCTTTGTTCTTCCAGATGCTCACGAAGTCAGGCGAACCTTTACCAGTGTGGAGTGTCGCGAATTCTTGCGACGTAACTCCAAGTGGGCCTGAGAGGATTCGAACCTCCACGTCCTAAACGGACACTAGATCCTGAATCCAATCCGACACTATCAAATCATGGCCTAGGCTATCGAAACAGCTCGTTTTAGGCGATTGGCGGGAGTCCGTCGATAGCCTAGGCGGCGTTTCGGTAGCCTGGCGTGGAGTGTAGAGGGAGTGTTGATGGGGCGGCTCTTTGAACTCTTAACTCGGGTTAAGGATTTGACGTTCGTTGTCGGGGGCTTGTGTATTAACTGAGGGGCCATGGGGCATCGATTTTGGATAGGGCGTTTGGGCAGTTGACAGGTTCTATATACACCTGTATATTTGTGTGAACATTGGTTCATGGGGATGTTTTTGTACAGGTGAGCGTCAAGTCGCCGCCTGGGGGCTATTACACAAAGCGATACAGGATAAGTAATCCCACCTTTGCTCGTTCGAGCGTCCTGGTAGTTTTCTGTTCATTGCCAGCAGTAGGCTGTCCGCCTCTGCATAACCAAGGAGGATCTGAAAAATGCAATACGTAACTGCTACCGAGCTAGCTAAAATTCTTAATGTACAAGAGGCCACAGTCTATCGCTGGGCTAGGGAGAGACGTATCCCGAACTACCGTCCTAGCCAGCGCTGCGTAAGGTTCAACGTATCAGAAGTTGTGGACGCGTTGCGGGGGTAGGCCTAATGGTCAGCAGCACGGATATGGCCAAGTTGGCCTCTCTGGTGGCCGAGCAGTTTGCCTCTCTGGTGGCCGAGCAGGTGGCCGAGCAGGTTTTAGAGAAGCTGGAAGGCCGTGGCCAGCAGCGCCTAGGTTATAGCGAATGCCAAGCCGCCAAAATGCTCGGCATCATGCCGTACCAGTTGCGTGACGCCAGGCTTCGCAAGGAAATCTCGGCGAGCCGGATAGGACGAACGGTTGTTTATCAGCCGTCCGAACTGCAACGTTTTCTTGAGCAACAAGAGCTTTAATTCATAAAAAAAGGCCGGCATTGCAGTGCCGGCCGGTAACCGCTAACCCAACTTTGAGACAGAAAGGGAACGGATGAAGAATCTTACCACCAATCAAATCTCTAGACAAGATGTTCTGATTGTTCTGAATCACGACGGATTCGCAGAAGTTTATGCCAATCGGAACGCAGTTAATTGTCACATCGCAGTTAAGCCCGAGGCAGTTGGTGCTGATGAAGAGCAGCTGGCTGAGAGTGTCATAGAACTCGAAATGCCAAGGCGTTACCGCGAATTGTATTGGCCAGGAAACCAAGTTGCCGTAGGCCAGGTTCGCAAAAGGACTCCGGAGCAAATTGCCGAGTTCGAGTACCAAAAGGAGATGTTTCAAACGTTATCTAATGTCGGCCAACAGGCTAAATGGGAGGTAAAGGAATGGCAGATATAGCGCAAAGGAATGGATGCCATAAATTGCTTTCCGATGCGGAAGCCTGCGGCCTACAAGTAAGCGCTGATGGCAACCAGATTAATCTAAAAGGTGCTTCCACTCCAGAAGTTAACCGAATTCGGAAAAAGCTGAGCGGGCTACCAAGAGACGAAGTGCTTCGGGCTATCAACGGTGTACCGGAACCACCACGCGAAAGCGAACTACCTCCTAAGTGGGCACCAGTGCTGTTGAGAATGCAGGACGTCGAGCCCCGGACTGTGCAGTGGCTATGGCCAAACCGCATAGCAGCTGGGCGTATGACGCTTATAGTTGGCGTTCCAGGTGTCGGTAAGAGTTTCATTGAATGCGACATGGCCTCGCGTGTATCTACTGGTACGCCGTGGCCTGATGGAACCAAGTGTTCCAAGGGGTCGGTTCTTCTTGTGTGTGCGGAGGATGACCCCCATGACACCATTCGGCCGAGGCTCGATGCTCATCACGCGGACGTGTCGCGGATTCACCTGTTGTCTGGGGTTCGCCGCATCACCGATGAGGGCGAAACACGCGAGCAGGTGTTCACCCTATCCAACCTGGAGACACTCGAAAGCACGCTGAAACAACTCGACGATTGCAGGCTAGTCATTAT
>JAKVBZ010000193.1 GCA_022448645.1 Pirellulaceae bacterium | reverse complement strand
GACCACGCCCTTCGCAGACGAATTTGGTTCCCGAGCCGATGAGCTTGAGCACGACAGTTTTGGGAATGATCTTGCTCGCCGCCATTTTGCGGAGACGCGTTAGCCAGTCGTAAAATTTTTCGGCTCATTGTCAGTGACGGCTAAGTTCTATCAATGAGTCGATGAACCTCACATCCTAATTCTAATGGACTGTGTTTTATTTTCGAAGCGTTGTCGCTGCAGCATCATTTTAATCAGATGCTATCCAACCATTTCGTTGACTGGCCGCTGAAACGCGGTCCGCAATTTTCAGTGGCCAAGATCGCATACGGTCGTCATTCGACCTTTCGGGTTAGAGAGCAGCCGTTTTTTCTAGAGATGGCCAAGGCTCGTCGCATCTAAAGATCAGCAAAGATAGATAAAAATCTATTGACTGCTCGAGAAATCTTTCGATCAACCGTGACGATCCAAATGACGACCGGTTACCAGAGTCAGTGATTGACCGATACTATTTGTTAATTTCGCTGAACGCGTTTTGTTTCGAGATTTTCACAGTAATTGATTCAGAACTTTTTTAACGTTCTTTAGGAGCTATCCACTTTTGAATACAATATAGAAGATGTGAAGTGGTTTTTGTATTTGTTTAATGACCAACAATGATTTGACCCTTATAAAATTGAATTGGAGACGCTAGTGAGTACGGCAAAATTTCTTCCCTCTTTCAAGCAGGCCTTAATTGGAGCTGTAGCTCTGTCTGCTTCTCTGTTCAGTTCTGCAGCGGCAATGGCCGCGCCGATCACCGACTACCATCTAACCGTTGGATACTGGGATGGAACTGGAGCAAACGTAAACAGCATGGCCAGTGACTTCTCGGCCGCAGGAATCACCTACGACGGCAATGGCCTCGCACGCCAATCACATTCTGCAGACGTCTCAGAAAACGCCGAAAACCTTTCCGTATCTCTAAGCTTATCTACCTTTAATGGTGAATCTTTCTCTGACCACATGCTTCCGTCAGAACAAACTGCCGCGACCTGGGACGGCTCCGTTTTCGACGTCGGGGGAATCGTTATTGACTGGGGCAACAATGGAGGTGGCGAGTGGACTGGCTACGATGGTATCGACACAGGTGTCTACAATCAGGTTGAATCCGCGGTCATCTACTGGCGCTTCGAAGATGTCAGTAAAAATTTCGCTCAGGACGTCACCGACTCCTATGCCGGCTTGGCCACGTTCCATAGTCTGAGTGGTACCCCCGAAATGTATTTTCAACACGGTCTCTCGTACGGCACCGAACTGCAAAATGGTTCACTCATGGGTGACGCCAAGGGTTTCACTATCGACATGACTCTCGTACCCGAGCCCAGTTCCGCTCTATTGGCACTGCTCTCGCTTCCGCTGTTGAGCTGCATTCGACGAAAGAAGTAAGCGTGGCGGCGAGTATTCTACGGAAGCTCGACTGGCTCTATTAAAATAGATTGTTACCAAATTTGACGGCGGTCTCACTTAGTGAGGCCGCCGTTTTTCTTTCTGGATTCCGCCTCAATACCAAAGCGCCACCTGCCTTCACCCTAACAGCTGTCCAGGAACTCGCTTATTGTTGCAAAGATGGTGGCAGGTCCCCATGCGCTGTAGAATTTGTATGCGATTGGCATTCGAGAGCGTTGTTGAGAAGGCTTGGTTAACTTTTTCAAAGTTCTTGACTACCTGCTCGCCTTTGAATCCACCGCCATTCTCACGAGGGCACGTTTATGGCAAGGCACATCAACAGACGCGCATTTTTCAACACTTCGTGCAGTGGAATCGCAGCGGGTCTCGCCGCGAATAACTTGTTCGCTGATCCGCGCCCCCCCGTTCGACATCCGCGTGCGACTGACGGAGACAATCGCCATGAGCCAAACTGGGATGAACGATTTACGCTCACGGTGGGAGCGAAAAATGGCGACCTCGTCGGGAACAGCGATCGAGTGCTCCAGGCCGCCGTCGATTATGTTGCTCGACTCGGCGGAGGAACCGTGCATGTGTTGCCTGGCATCTACACGCTGCGGAACTCCGTGTTTTTGCCATCCAATATCAGGCTGCTGGGGAGTGGGGCGGATAGCATTCTGACTAAGATCCCATCGGAGTCGGTCAAACTATCAGAAGACTCGGACTGGTACGATCAAGAAATCACGCTATCAAAATCGGCTGGCTTCCGAGTTGGTGACGGCGTTGTCCTAAAAACCCAAAACCCACACAACGGTGCGACCGATGTCCTCAAACGAACACTCGTCGCTCGCCAAGGCAATCGTTTTAAGTTGAACGATGGCCTGAGAAAGAACTTCTGGTTGAGCGGCGAACCAACATGTTCGTCACTATTTCCTCTCTTAACCAGCGAATACACCAACAACGTCGTCATTGAAAACATCACCTTGGATGGGAATGCCAACAACAACGAAAACTTGAACGGGAACTATGGTGGCGGCATTTTCTTGCAAGACTGCAATCGATACACGTTTCGGAAGGTTGAATCGCGAAACTACAATGGCGATGGTTTCAGTTTTCAAATCTGTCACGATGTGATTGTCGAAAACTGCTATAGCCACGACAACGCAGATTTGGGCGTGCATCCCGGTTCAGGTTCGCAACGACCCTTGATCGTTAACAATCGGCTTGAACGAAACGGCATCGGTATCTTCTGGTGTTGGGGCGTCAAATACGGTCACGCGGAAAAGAATCGTATCGTTGGAAACCGCAACTATGGTATCTCGATCGGACACAACGACACCGATAATGTGATGGTGGATAACGATGTGATCGACAGCGGCAAAGTAGGCATCCTGTTCCGAGATGCTTCACGAGGGAAAGACTTCTGGGCCAACCGTAATCGTATCGAGAACAATCGCATTCACAACATTGGGGCCAACGACGGCATCGCGATCGACATTCAAGGTCAAACCAAGGATTTGCAGATTCTCGGAAATCAATTGAAGGAAAGCCAGAAACCGATGAATCGTATTGGAATTCGCATCGGAGCGAATGCAAGTCGCATTGAACTGGCGAATAATTCAATTCAAGGATTTTCAACGCCAATCGATGATCGGCGTTCGGTGTAGCAAACGCTGTCTGCGCGGTCTCTTCGAGAGACAATGAGTGCGGGTGCCGGTTTTACCACACGCCGGACAAGACAGCGAAACAACCGAAGCCTCAAAAAAATCTGCAATACGAGTGCAGTTCTGCAATCGTATTGCAAGTACATCTCGATTACACTATGCATAAACGCGTGGTGGTGAGCGTTGCCGCCGCAATGAATCGCATACTCTGCTTGTTTTCCTGCTTTTGGATTTGAGGTTTCTAACTTCATCGATGTCTGAGTTTTTCAAAATAGAAGGTGGTTATGTTTTTGACCCGTTAAACAATATTGACGGGCAAGTGCATGACATTTGGATTCGGGATGGGAAAATCATTTCGCCACCGAGTGATCCTTCGGTGCGTCCAACCCGGACGTTGAACGCCAGCGGGTTAGTCGTGATGCCGGGCGGAGTCGACATGCACAGCCACTTCGCCGGGCCAAAGGTAAATGCAGCTCGGAAGATGCGCCCCGAGGATAAGAGAAATGCCGAGAAAGTTCTCCGAACCTCAAAAACGCATAGTGGCACGATGGGCAGCGTGCCAAGCACGTTCGCAACCGGTTACAAATACGCAGGCCTTGGCTACACCACCGCCTTCGACGCTGCTGTTCCACCGCTCTCGGCAAGACATGCTCATGAGGAACTCGCCGACACGCCCTGTATCGACAAAGGGTTTTTCACCTTATTGGGCAACAATCACTATGTGATGAAGTCGATTGCAGACCAGGAACCTGAAAAACTCAGGGCCTTCGTCGGATGGCTGACGGGCGCTGCGAAAGCATACGCCATCAAGTTGGTGAACCCAGGTGGAGTGGAAGTTTGGAAACATCGCGCTTCTGGCAACGTACACACGGTCGATGAAGTGGTCGACCACTTTGGCGTCACACCGCGAGACATCATCCGCGGTCTCGCCCAAGCCGTTGACGAATTGCACATGCCTCACCCCGTCCACATCCACGCTAACAATCTTGGGCTTCCCGGTAACTGGGAAACCACAATGCGGACGATGGAAGCGCTGGAAGGCCATCGCGGGCACATCACGCACATTCAGTTTCACAGCTACGGCGGTGGTGATGGCGATGAAGATACATTCTGCTCGCGCGTTCAACCATTGGTCGACTACGTCAACTCGCATGAAAATATCACCGTCGATGTTGGACACATCGTCTTCGGCGATACCACGAGCATGACGGGTGACGGTCCGTTGGGATACTTCCTGCACAATGTTTTCGGCACAAAGTGGTTCAGTTCCGATACGGAGATGGAAGCTGGCTGTGGCATTGCACCTATCAAGTATCGCAACATGAGTATGGTTCACGCCTGGCAATGGGCAGTCGGTTTGGAATGGTACCTGCTGATGGAAGATCCGTGGCGAATTGCAATGAGCACGGATCACCCTAACGGGGGCACCTTCCTTTCCTATCCACTCGTGATTCGGCTGCTCATGGATCGCACTTATCGCAAAGACTTCATGAAAACCATTCACCCCAAGGTCCGCGCGGGTTCTGTATTGGCCGACCTGGACCGTGAATACACATTGAACGAAATCGCCATCATTACTCGTGCGAGTCCTGCAAAACTTTTGGGGTTAAAGAACAAGGGCCACCTGGGGGTCGGTGCCGATGCGGATATAACGATCTACACGCCTCACGAGAATAAGCAAACGATGTTCGAACTGCCCCGCTTTGTCATTAAATCGGGGAACATCATCGTTGAACAAGGCGACATCCGGCATAACCACTTTGGCAAAACGT
>JAKVBZ010000192.1 GCA_022448645.1 Pirellulaceae bacterium | reverse complement strand
TTCTACGGACATAACTATTACATCCAAACAATCGCTTTCTCGGCAAACGGCGAACGACTTATTTCCGCTGGCAATGGCGGTAACTTGCGAATCTGGGATGTAAAACTTGGAAACCCACTGTTGGTGCTGCCAATACCAAACAGCACATCGGGGTTTCATATCCTGCTATTAGAAAAACAAAAAAGAATCCTCACCGGTTACAAGAACCTGTACCGCTGGGATTATGCCACTCCGGACCAGGCTAAGTGAACAAAAAAAACGGCTGACAAGATCCAGAATCGATCCTGCCAGCCGCTACGAGCCTTTCTCTTCGTTAAGTCAGCGATGTGACGAACTGGTCCATGAAAGCCATCTTGTCTGGCGCCGGCGTCCCTGAACCTCCGTCCAGGTACGGCAAACTTATCTTGTCCATAAAGTAAGCCGCAAAGGTGCAGGCAAAGTCTTCCTTCGGATTGGTCTTGGCATAATCCCGAACGAAACCAGTATCGGTCTTGTAGTACCAACCACCATTTCCACCAGCACTATAATCAGGATCGCTAGACTTATCAGTTTGAGTCCAGGAACTCAGAGCTTTAAAGTCATCCCAGTTAGCATTTTCCTTGTCCCAATTGTGACCGATTTCATGGAAAACGGTCTGAAGCACCCAGGTGGTGTTACCGGTAAAGGTACCATCTGCGAAGGTGTGTACAGACCCACCATTCCAGGCAGTGAAATTTGTGTCACTGGTACCCACTCGCTGGTACGTCATTTCCGACTTATTCTTCAGTTTTAGGAGCGTGTTCTTACCAGTCGTATGATGCAAGACATGAAGCGCCTGATCGATCAATTCGATCTCCTCATCAGTCCAGCTACCTCCGGTATACTCGATCGTAGCTCCGTTGTAGGGGACACTCCAACTGGCCATATCGACGAAATAGATCTCGGCGTCTTCGTCTGCTTTGTCGGTAATCACATCGCCTTCCTGGGTGAGAAAACGATCCTGATCACCGCCTCCATTGAGCGTATCATCTCCACCACCGCCAAACAGGCCATCATCACCGGCTTGTCCAGAAAGCGCGTCATCGCCGGTCCCACCGTACAAGATGTCATTGCCAGATCCACCTAGCAGCTGGTCCGCACCGGCGTTACCACGTAGTTGATCATCGCCCGTACCGCCAAACAACTTATCGGCACCGTCGTTTCCAGAGAGATTGTCATCACCGGCACCACCAGACAAGGTGTCGTTGCCCGTACCCCCATTCAAGGTGTCATTGCCGTGTGATCCGACTAACCAGTCGTTTCCTTCATCACCGCCAATGTTATCGTTTCCATAGCCACCGATAACAATGTCGTGACCTTCGGATCCAACCAGGATATCGTCACCATTTTGGCCAACAATCAAGTCATTACCTTCCATCCCGACGATATTGTCATCACCATCGCCACCTCGTAATACATCGTTCCCTTTACTACCAACGATGCTGTCATCACCTTTGCCGCCATCAACCACTAGTTTCCCACTATCGTAGTTGCCTGCGTCAATCGTATTATCCAGACCGTTTCCAGTCAGCGTCACCGCTTCAATGCTGTTGAGCATGTTGTACTCAACAACATTGCCACTGAAGCTACTCAGTTTCAAGTAAGAATTCGTCAAGTTGGCATTCCCTAGCACTTCATCAACTACCTTGTCATAACCATCTCCACCCATCAGGTAATCGTGCATGTTATCGTTGTAGAATGTACCATTCCAATCTCCACTGCCGCGCAGCGTATCATTCCCGTCACCACCATGGATGCGATCAAATCCGCCACCTCCGACCAGGTAGTCGTTACCAGCGTTACCGTACAGGTAATCTCCGTCACCTTCACCAAACAGCTTGTCGTGGTTCGAACCGCCCTTGAGCATGTCGACACCAAAGCCACCATGAGCCTCAGATTTTATCGACGTTTGATTATCAAACAGGTCATTACCATCATTGCCGCTAAAGAAAATCTCATCGACTGAGAAGCTAAAGAAATTCGAAGAACCATCAAAAACTGTTCTCCCTCCTTCCTGATGCCCATGCCACACTTGAACCGCCGGTAACTGCATAGATCCGAAGCGTCCCAAACTCATCCACGACGTGGTATTCATCACCTTGACAACATCATGCTCTGAGTCACCCTCAATATGAAGCAAACCGTCCGTTAAACTGATATCAACTGCCATCAAACGCCGGTCTTCCAACGATTCCAAGCCCAGTCTTTTTTGAGTCAAACGGTTTTTGTTTTGCTTCTGACGTCGTTTTTTGGAACGCAACATGTTATCTCTCCCAAGAAGATGCTTTTCTTTGATCACCTGGCACGAAACAAAACGTCTCGTGCTTCTGTCCAGCAAACAAAACGTCAACCGTTGGCAAGGCGGACAAAGAAGCTGATCTTTTTTCAGAAAAGCTAAAAAACAATAGCAATGCAGCCAGAAAACAGCTCTTTTGAAGCGCTGTAAGCTGCCTTTAGAGGCCCATGACGTAGGCAAAAATCAGGGGCGCAACGATCGAAGCGTCCGAGTTAATCATGAACTTAGGACAATCTACATCAAGCTTGTACCAGGTGATTTTCTCGTTCGGAACCGCACCGGAATAAGACCCATAGGAAGTAACCGCGTCCGATATTTGCGCGAAATAAGACCACAAGGGTACTTCTTCTTCCAAGTCCTGCAGAATCAACGGAACTGCACAAATAGCAAAATCACCAGCAATTCCACCCCCGACCTGGAAGAATCCAATCCCGTTATCGTCGCCCGCCTGCTCACGATACCACTGGACCAGCGCTTGCATCTGTTCGGTACCACTGCGAACGACCGAATGACGAGAGACCGATCCGTCGAGAACTCGGGCGGCAAAAATATTACCGGTCGTAGAATCTTCAAATCCTGGTACGTAAACCGGCAAGTTCATCTCTTCCGCGGCAATCAACCAGGAATCTTCCGGTGGCACCTGGTACTGCGATTGGAGTTTACCCTCGCGCAATAATCGAAACAGGAATTCGTGGGGGAAGTAAGACTCGCCAGCAACGTCAGCCTCTTGCCAGTATTCCAGCAGAATCCCCTCGACATCTCGGATCACCTGTTCCGGAATGCAAGTATCCGTCACTCGGTTAAAGCCTGAATCTCGCAACTCCAATTCATCCTTGGGACTCAAATCACGATAGCCAGGAACCATCTTGTAATCACGATGGGCAATTAGGTTGTAGAGATCTTCTTCCAAGTTAGCGGCCGTGCAAGAAATGGCATGCACTTTCCCACTGCGAATCAGTGGTGCCAGTGAAATTCCAATCTCGGCGGTGCTCATCGCTCCCGCCAGCGAGAGCAGCATCTTTCCCCCGGAATCCAAATGTTCACGGTAAGCCTGTGCTGCGGCGAGCGTCTCGCGAGCATTAAAATGACGGTAGTTGCGTTCCAGGAACTCAGAAATCGACATCGCGCTCCGTCCTATCCATGACCTTGCCCTAGTGGGTGTCTTCAGCCGCGGCCACCTTCACAACACGTTTCACAAATCGTATGGCATCGCGAACATTGAAGCTTGCCTCGAATCTCAATCAAGTGACCTTGGCAGACCGGACAAGCCGGCCGACTACAATCCAGCAGGTTCCTCTCGCCAGCAGATCCTACAGTTCGACGATCTCCGCCGTTGTTGTTTTGTACTTCCATGACAGCCTCGCAACAAAAAAATCCTTGATTCTCGTGCAGCAACCGCTGACGAGCACCATGTTGTAGCTCTAAGAGGCTCATATATAATGAGTTGTTGACCAACGGCCAAGCCGGGATTGGTTTCACGCTTCTCTCTAAGTGATCGTAGGCACGATGAGTAACGAAAACTCTACCCACTTTACGAAAATCACCGCTCCCGATCATCCAGCCATGGATGACCTGACGGCAAAATTGCGTATTCCAGCAAATGAATTAGAGCTGACGGGTACCGACGCTTGGCCTGCCGAACAACTTCAGTGGTGCGGAGAACATGGCGTTTACGAGTGGTTCCTGAACAGTACCGTCGGCGGGCAACAATGGTCCGATGCTGACCTTGTAGAAGGTTATCTGCGGCTCAGTTCTGCCTGCCTGACAACTACTTTTATCATCACACAACGAACGGGCGCCTGTCGGCGAATTGCCAACGGCGAAAGTGATTTCTGCCGCGACCATTGGTTGCCCGGACTGCTTAACGGCGAATTGTTTGCGACCGTGGGAATCTCGCACCTGACTACCAGCCGTCGTCATCTCTCAAAACCGATACTAAGGGCCGAAGAAACAGCCACCGGTTTTGTCCTCGACGGCTTTAGCCCCTGGGTCACCGGAGCCCCCTTTGCGGACGTCGTCGTAGTCGGTGCAACGCTCGAAGATCAGCGACAAATCCTGGTGGCTCTACCAACCGATACATCGGGAGTCTCCGCCGGCCCCTCGGAAAACATGGTAGCACTCTCAGCCAGCCGAACCGGGCGCCTAAATTGCGATCGTGTCACGGTTGATCGAAAGTGGCTTTTGTCTGGGCCAACCGAACATGTCATGGGAAGTGCTGTTGGCGCCAATACCGGAGGCCTGCAAACATCCACTCTGGCCGTGGGACTGGCAGATGCAGCCATTTCATTCATCATGCAGGAAGCAGAGAAACGAACAGACCTGGAAAAGATCGCCGTCGCGCTGCGAGCCGATTGGGATCAAACCCGACAACATCTTACCGAGTTCGCAGAGGGCGAGGCTGGCTGTGACAAGGACAGCTTGCGCATGGAGTGTAACCAACTGGTAATGCGTTCCACCCAAGCCGCGCTGGCCGCTGCCAAGGGCACCGGTTACTTGATTGGCCACCCCGCCGGTCGCTGGTGTCGTGAAGCATTATT
>JAKVBZ010000191.1 GCA_022448645.1 Pirellulaceae bacterium | reverse complement strand
TGACCGGGCGCACGACCCCCATCCACCGAAAAACCGGTAAGCGTTACACCAAAAAAACCGGTTACCTCGACGACAAATTAGTGCCAGCATCGTTTGAAAAAGAAATCCCCAAACGTAAAACTCGCAAAAATCGAAAAAACAAGTTGCTGGTAGAAACCAAGCTTGAACCGGGCGACATTGATCCTGCCCGCAAGGCACGCCACGGACGCCCACCGAGCGAGTGGCTCCGCAGCCTCCATGCAGAGGAATTGCGGATCTGGATGAAAACAATCGAGGTTCCTGACGTACGGGTCAACAGAATGACCTACTGGACCCACCTGACACGCGACCACTCGTTCGACCCGCTCAAAATCGAGGGGTTAACTGAGACTGAACAAGCCACGCTCCATGCGGCCGCTCATTACGGTTATTGATGCTTTCAGAAGTGAAGAAGTTGTCCTATGCATTGGCAACTGACGAGAGCGACGTAGTCCGCATAAAATCTGCCGTGGCTTTCTGGGCGATAAAGCAAGCTCGCGCTCTTGCAGCCCCCCGCGGTACTGCACTCCAGACAAGGCAACAACCCGTGGACCGTGTGGCAGGTTAGGACCGGTCGGCACACCACCAATGGTAAAGTTGGAGTGGACGTGCCGTCGTGGGATCTCGTTGACGTTTTTCCCTGTTGGGCTTGACCGGTATTGTTGTCACGGGCTTGGCCATGCTTGATGGACCATCGTGTTGGGGACGTCGGGTTCTGGAAAGGTCCATTCAACATCGCGCGAGAATAATCGTCGGTGTCACCAGTCTCGATATCGAGATCCAAGTCATGGGGCAAGTCCCCGGGCAGGTTGCTCGAGGAGGGTGTGGGACTCAAAACAGGGAGGGAAGGGCGAGGATCATCTCGCAATCAAGATTTGACTTGATTGCGAGAGTGTCGCGAACGGGCGGAACATCTGCAAGGATCGCAAGCAGGTCGCGATGGGCCATTGAAGCATTGGAAGCGCTCGAGCAAGCGGTTGCCAACGATCTGCGAAAACCTCGGCAACCAACGCCTTGTCACGAACCTGACCACCAGGTTGTTGCTTTACGGCCAGCAATGATAAATCCCCGGGTTTATACCAATGCGCGCGGGTGCTGGAAATCCTTGCGCCGGCAGGCTGAGTCATTGGAACGCAACGTGCACGTCCCGCCTCCCTGGACCCTGGTGAATGTTAGGTATCTGGACCACCACAGCCCCCGCCTGCTTATGTGAAGATTTCATTAAAGTGATGAAGAACTGGTTAAGGCATTGCCAAAACACTGAAAAACGATTTTTTGACTGATAGACTCGGGAACAAGAAAGGATGAAGGAAAGATAAGTCCTGGGAACAGTGTAACGCTGCGTAATCATAGGTAAAGTGATTCTCGATTTACGGAACGTAAAGTCATGGCTGACCGTTTTCCATCTTTTGTCTTCACTGCGACCTTCGCTACGATTTTCGGCTGGCTCGCGCCAGCGGCCGTCGGTGACGATCCGGCTAAATCACACCATCAGGGAACCAAAACCAAAGCTAGGGCGTGTATTGAGGCAGGTTCAAAGACTGCGCATGTTCCATGTATGGTCTGCAAACGTCGCACATCCACCGAAGCCACCAAGCTGAATAGGCCGTCGCTGCTGGAGATCGAACGACGTCTAATGCCGTCACCTCTTGTTCCAGGTCCAAATCGGCACGGTGAGTTGCCCGACTATTACTGGGCAGAAAACCGCGCATTGCAAGATCGGCTGGAACGGGCAAAGACTGAATTCCATCACGGACCTACTCCAACGTACCGGGCGCTGACCCTGGTTGCCGCAACCGCCGGAATCGGAAAAACGTTCATTAAAGGTAGAGTCTTCGACGAGAACGTCCCTCGCACGACGACCTGCAAGTTTGACCTGCGCGAACTCTACGACGCGTGGGCCAGCGACAATATCACCACCGATAAGGCCGACCTATTCAGCGGCAACCTTGTCGTCAGCAACCTGAAATCCGTGAGCGACAAGAGTCGCCCGCGGTTACGTGAATACCTGGAAGTGCGGGATGCCCATTTTTACGCTATCGACTCGTTGGACGAAATTCATCCTGACGACCACGCGTGGGTTTTGAAGCAAGTGGAGGATTTCGTTTTTGACCCTGGTCGACAATTCGTCCACGTGACCATCTTTGGGCGAGGTTTCGCATTTCGCGACTATTGGAGTACGTACAAACCGCAGCAAACCAGCAACAATACTCGGTTGTATCTGCTCAATCCGCCAGCCTTTCGCACGACAGGCGACTTGACGGTGTCCAGTTGGAACTACCATTCGTGGAAATACCGTTTGGCGTGGACCCCAAAAAGCAGCAAACCTAGCAAGATGCCGCTGGATATCTACGCCGAGTGGGCCGACAACCGTTTCTCTCGCCAGGGCACATTCCGGTCGGTCACGTGCGAAGCCAACCATGACATTCGCAATGATGTACAGAGGACACTGGTTGATTGTGCAAGCCAGTGTGGTGCTGTCTGCGGTGCCCTGTGCAACCTCGCTGGCAACTCCATAATTCGAGAACTTCTTCGGCAAGACGTCCTCGAAAACCGTTCATTTGATGAACGCCGTGTTACCGAAGCGTACCTCAATCAGTGGCTGGTTCGTGAGACGAAGGTTCACCACCGACCCAGCATTGAAAAACCGGAACACCTTGATCTGTATCTATCCTTGCTGCAACATGTAGCAACGAAATACCTGGAAGAAAACCGAATTGATACCCAGGGCTATTTTCCGGTTCGTGATAGTGACACGGTCACGGTCGAAGTCGAGCGCCGACGGAAAACATTTCCTGTTAAACGGATCCTGGACGGATCCGGCCTCGTAATCACGGACCCGCGTGAAGAAAATATCTCGAAATATCGTTTCGAGCCGGTCTGGCTTCACCGACTTCTGACCGAACTGCATGACGAGCGAATGGTCAAAGGTCACCAACTCGCCTTGGGGCTCAACCCAGAGTAAACAAAGATCCCCGAGCCACGGGGATTTTCGCATCTTTAGGTGGAATTTTTTGTGTGAACTCCATCAGAAACACCAACTGCAAGAGGATTTTGTAATACCATTTTCCGGTAAGATCAACTTTACTTGCTATCTGATCTGCTATTCAGAAAAGCAATTATTGCGGGCCAAGGATCGAACTTTCTGACCACGCAAACCCAGACAGTGATGACCGTTGTCAAGCTTCCTGGTACTTACGACAATCCTGATAGTGGCGAAAAACAGAGCCGGTCGCTCAGCATCCCTGTTGAACGGGCCCGCAAGATCGTTCAAACACTTCCTATGTGCCAAAACACCCGGAGAATCTAGATGCGCCTTCGACACTTGTTCTTGTTACACCCGTGGTTTTTGAGTTTCATTTTGAATATAGCTGTGCCCTATTTTCTGCAAGAGGTCGTCATCGCGGCTGAACCACCTGACGGCTATCAGCTTGTCTATTCACAAGACTTCCGGGAACCGAATGCCTTGCACGATTTTCAATTTAGTGACCCCGCAGCCTGGCGCCTGGGAACACAGAACGGGCGTTACTTTATGGAACAGTTTCGACCAAGCAACTACGAATACAAGGTTCGCTCCCCGTACAACATTGGCCTGCTGCGGACGCTTCGCCTGCGGAATTTCATCTTGGAATGTGACCTACTGCAGACTGGCAAGGACTACGGACACCGGGACATGTGTCTCTTTTACAACTTCCAGAACCGTTCCCATTTCTATTACAGCCACATCGCCACCAAGCCAGATAACCATGCCCACGGTTGTTTCCTGGTTGACAATAAACCCCGCATCAGAATCGACGGTGACCGGACCAATGGATTTGACTGGGGAAAGAACACCTGGCACCAGTTTCGCCTGGTTCGCAATGCCGATCGGGGTACCATCTCCCTGTTTGCCGACGGTGGAAATACCCCCATCATGACAGCCACCGACAAGACGTTCGGATGGGGCCATGTGGGATTTGGTACCTTTGACGATACGGGTCGAGTAAGCAATGTGAAGATCTGGGCTCCCGAAACGCAACCGGGTGCGGAAAACAAAAACCTGTTTGCGGAATAACCGGTGCGAGAACAGACTGGAAATGACGCAAAATTTTTGCAGTGGTAAAATTGTTCCCAGTCTGCTGACTCAGTTGTGTTATTACGTCAAACCATATCCCACGCGACTTGGAATACACCTACACGAAGTTGCCACTGGGAAACGCCGACTTCAGTTTGGTTTAGACACTCGATCTGAAAACAACCGACCTGTTATTGAAAACTCGTCGAATTTCATTGATCACCTGTCCAAGTGTTGGATCTGTATCGGCGATCAGCGACTTCTCAAAAGAGACTGTCGAACCCACTGACGGGACGAAAGATCAATTGATGTCACAATCCCGTCTCTATCATTGGCTACATAAACTCGGTTGAATTCAGCATCGCCGCCAATGCCGTAACTCTGCCTGGCCGCATGCTCGTATGAAAAAATGACCGGATCTCCATTTTCCCAGAGCATCTTCTTGGCCGTTCCATCATGACAGGCAATAAGGCACAACACTTCGTCGTCCATTTCAAGGGTCGCGATGTCGGAGGGACGTGTTGAGGCCGGGAGTCTGACGTTGTCGCTGATGTGCAAGATGCCTTGTGGTTGCACCGGGTGAATTACAATCGCATCGCCTTTGTGAGATACGACGCAGGCGCAATTTCGCTGCTCGATAAAAACGACCTGCGCTGGAGTATTTCCCGTACGGACCTCGGAGATTTTTTCAAGAGACAGGCCGTTCAGCTTATAGAGGAACAAGCGAGCAATTTGAGATCCGAAACCCCGATCTCCACACGCGATGAGTTGTGTCCCATTTCGGATAAACTGAAGGCCTCGAA
>JAKVBZ010000190.1 GCA_022448645.1 Pirellulaceae bacterium | reverse complement strand
AGTGCTCGATGCGAGGAAAACGACGGGGATAAAATAAAACCAATTCGGTTATTTGCCCAAAGCAAAGTCAGCGGGCTTTAAACCTTTTTGATAGGCACCAAATCCAAAAAAGCTCGGTCGGTACGGGTCCACATAGTCCACATTTGCGGACTGTAAAATATGCTGTTCCATTTCCAAACACCAATAACAGGCGTTGGCAAACAAACGCCTTAGCCCCGCACTTTGAAAATCAACCGAGGCGCCCATGGTCGTGCAAAAAACTCGAGAATTTTTCCCGGTGTCTCCGGCGTACTCCCGCATCCATGCCAGTGGCATCATGGGATTATTTTGCTTTCCGACGATCGGCGGATCCTTCGCTTTCATCCCATCAATCACTTGGCCCCACAGTACAACCTTTGCGTTCTCGGGCAAATGAATAATGCCGTAAACATCGCTAGGCCCCCATACATCCTCACAACCCTGCACAATCGGATGTGATGCAAAGGCTTCGTTGATCACGCCTCGCGTACTTTGCGAACCATGATGCCCATGATGATTCACCCAAGTGTCCCCCAAGACGAGCTGGCCGAACCCCCCAGAGGGATCCTTACTGTCGAAGGAATACTTCGCGTACACACTACCCTTGTTCTTCCCATAGTTGAATGCATGCGTCGACGTCCTCAGCCCGATCATCGGTTTCCCGGAGTTCGCATAATCGACAATTGGTTTCATCTGTTCGTCAGGCAATTCACGAAATCGCGTAAACAACACCATCAGGTCGGCGTCATCAAGCACACTCGTTCCAGGAATATTTTGTTGGTAATCCGGAGTGATCGTACCATCTTCTGGATGAATGGCGAACAAAACGGTGCAACGAAAGCCATGCCGTATGGCCAAGATCTTGGCAAGCATTGGCATGGCTTCTTCCGACCGGTACTCATCGTCACCAGTCACAAACACAATATGCTTCCCTTGCCCTGGCCCGTGCTTACCTTGGTACGAGACCCAATGATCCGCAGCCCACATTGACGACGCATGACACATAGCAAACACAATCACACTCGAGACAAAACAAATACAGACAAGCAGTGTACGAAGTAGTCGCATCATAATGACAGCCTTCGATTATTTCCCACATGATTACAAGCCGCGACACGATGAATTCGCGACACGATGAATTCGCGACATACCACATTTTATGCCACGAATGTGGCCACAGGGAAGATAGCGACTGAAAAGCCCCCTGCCTCTGCAGCGAGAACCCACACCACAGCCATCCCTACCGGTCCGATTTCCGCCCGACGCATCAAGCAATCTTCGGCACCACGAACGGTTGACGGTATTCACGCGTCAACAATCGGTTGGCTTCGTCGTGATTCGTGAAGCGTTCCGTTTCCGGATCCATCGTCAAGCGAGCTCCGAAAGTGAGAGCAGCGGCGTCGACATCCACTTCGTTAGCATCCAAATGCACAGCCAATCGCTCAAATGAGTCGGCAAACGCAGGATGGCCACTCATTTCACCTCGGATTTCGTTCGCCGTCTTTTGATCGCCCAACTGATGCGAAATATTCCCGGTGTGACACAACGCACTTGAAAGGTGTCCTTCGAGAACTTCTGCATTCAAGTCTTCACGTTTCCGAGATCTCACCGCGTCCAAAAAATTGGCAAAGTGATTACTATTACCGGTAAATGTTTCAACAACGTTTCCGTCGTTGTCGAACACGTTGACTTGATTGTAATTACTGGTAGCCACAACGTAACCTTGTTCACATTGAACAACGACCCCCACACTCGAACCACGATAGTTGTCCATCGACTTACCCCAAGTCTTCTGAGCAGCCTTCGACTTGGGTAGTCCGCGTGTTTCAAAAATGAGCGGAGTTTCATAGGCGTGCAGAGCAACCTGTGAATTTGGAGTATTGCCGGCATCTTCGTATCCCAGTCGGCCACCAACGCTTAAGACCACAGGCGAAAGCGTGTCGACTCCAAGAAACCAACGCGCAATATCCATCTGATGGATGCCTTGATTCCCCATGTCGCCATTACCCGTATTGAAATCCCAATGCCAATCGTAGTGAAGCTTCGGGCGATACAAGGGGACTTTAGCGGCTGGTCCACACCAAAGATCATAATCTACAGACTGGGGAATCTGTAACGGCTTGTCGAGTTGACCAATACTGCCTCGCCCCTTGTAACAAGTGCCAATCACGTGCTGGATCTTGCCAAGCTTGCCTTCGTGAACATATTTCACCGCCTGCTGGATCGCGATGCTGGAACGACCTTGAGTACCGCATTGGATAATACGATTGTACCGCCGTGCAGCATGGGCCAGCTGACGCCCCTCCCACACGTTATGCGAAACAGGCTTTTCGACGTACACGTCTTTTCCAGATTGCGCGGCTAAGATGCCAATCAAGGAGTGGGTATGGTTCGGAGTCGCAATCGAAACGGCGTCGATGTCGTTACGGTCAAGGATACGACGAAAATCCGTCTCAGCATCAATCGTTCGACCATTCTGTTGCCCCGCGAACGACTCGACTCGGGCATTCAAGACCGCTTCATCACAGTCGCACATGGCAACGATTTGTGAAGCAAACCCCCCAATATGTGACCTGCCACGTCCATTCAATCCAATCACGGCCATCCGAATTCTCTCGTTGGCGCCGTAAGCTCGATTAGAAAAAGACCAGGGAAGAGCAGCCGCACCAACAGTCACAGCGGTTGTACGTAAGGCTTGGCGACGTGAAACGTTCATGGGGTGTCTCCCGGAATGGCAGCGAACAAAGTTACGAATAGTCCATCCAACGCCAATTATTGTAAGCTGTGGCACCCTCCATCACCAGTCCAAAGCCGTTCACTTCGACGAACCTAGCCCGTGACTCAAATCGAGCAGATGGCGATTTCGACCCTAAGACATAGGGGTCCTTCGCCTCATCAGCTTTCCACTCAATCCGTCCCAGGCTGATTAGATCGATTGGCCCACCACGGAAGAGTGATCCCACCATCCATGAGCAGAGTGGCGCCAGTCAGGTATTCGTGCTGGTGGTCACAAAGAAACAAAATCGCTTCGGCGATTTCTTCGGGAGTCCCCAAACGTCCCACGGGAATGTCTTTTGCGCCCACTTCCAACTCTTCTTCTGATGCGAATTTTCTTTCACCGGGAGTATCAATCCAACCGGGCTGAATTGAGTTCACGGAGATGCGGTGCGGGGCCAGTTCCAAGGCAGCAGTCTTGACCATTTGTTCAAGTGCTGCTTTTGACATGTTGTAGGCCATTGAATTAGGAAAGGCGACGAACGCCAGTGGTGAACTGACAATCACGACGCGTCCCGGCGTTTCTTGATCCACCATCTGCTGAGCCGCGGCACGTAGCAAATGAAAAGCACCCCACATGGTCACGTCGACGGTACGGCGAAATCCATCCATGTCTGCCGTAACAAAAGGTTCTCGGTCGCTATACGCTGCATTGCTGACGGCAATATTGACCTCACCAAAATGTGACCGACACTTGCCAAACATTTCTTCGACCGCGCCTTGTTCTGCAACATCAGCCTGAACCGCCATCGCCTCACTACCTTGTCGCTTGATTTCGTCAACAACTTCTTCGGCAGCGTCAGCATGCGAACGGTAATTGACCACCACACGAGCTCCGCATCGACCAAGAGCAATTGCCGTAGAACGGCCAATCCCCAAACTGGCACCGGTGACAACAGCGACACGACCCGCTAAATGCTTTTCTGTAGACATGTTCGTTCTATCCTCCATTCCGAGACTGCTCTCGACCTGGTCAAACAAGATTTCCGGTCACTTCGATTGGACGCAGCCATTATGCCAAGACGCCTCCCAAGTGCAACCGGCGACGAACGGAGGGCTCTCGATATCACATCAATGCGTGCTTGACGAATTCATCGTCGTCAACAGAGCGTTCGCTTCTGCCGCCCGCCCCGTACGTTCCAGTAACGCAGCGTAGGCAGTGGACGTCTTGCGCAGATCAGTCGGTTCCGTACGGGAATCCGCCCGTTGTATCTGGAGCACGCGCAAAAACAATGGCTCGGCGGAATCGTATTTACCTTGACTGCCCAACGCCACGGCAAGCCGAAACTGTGTGCGAACGGTCAGCGCATGTCGATCGCCTAAACATTTTGCTCGCGACGTCGCCACCTCGTCCAGAAGTTGTTCAGCGTGCAGATAGTCCTGCTGCGCCATGTAAACAGCAGCCAGGCTGTCCATAGAATGCCAAGTACGGTCGTGGTCCAGCCCCACTTCGGCAATGTAGGCATCGAGTGCGAACTGGTGGAATTCAACAGCTTGGACCAGATCATTTTGGTCAAAGTAGAACGCTCCTAAATTGTAGGACGTCTCAGCAAAAGCCAATCGAGCCTGGTCCATGTTTTGCTGCAATATCGAAAAGGCTTCCCCCAAAGAGAGTTCACTCTGATCCATCTCCCCCATGCGATGCTGGACGACGCCCAAACGGGTTAACAGGGCGGCGTATCGACGGTGTTCAGCACCCCAGATACGTCGGCTCCGTCGTACGGCTTCTTCATAAAAGCGAATGGAGTCCTCGTATTCCTCTACTGCGGCGTGGACTTCGGCGATCCTTCCTAGAGTGGCCACATAGTCCGGATGCTCTGCCCCCAACACTTTGGCGCGAATCCGCAACGACGACTCGTAGAGTTCACCGGCTTGGATAAACTGCCCTTGAAACTGGTGCGAAGCAGCTTCACGATCAAAATACTTAGCCGTAGCGGCGTGTTCGTACCCCCAAAACGCTTCCGCAAGTTTCCGCACCTGGCCCCATCGCTCGGTAGCAGCCGGGTTTTGACCTTGCGCTAACGCCGCTGATTCCGCCTCGCGTATCTTGTCCAGTAAACGCTGCTGGTCGTCGCCGAGACTCATGCGCCGACGGACGTTGTCGATGGCCAGTCGAGCGTTGGTCGCTTGCCAACTTTCCTCTCCAAAAATAGCCATCACGAGATGTTGGACGCGTT
>JAKVBZ010000019.1 GCA_022448645.1 Pirellulaceae bacterium | reverse complement strand
CTTCTGCTAAGGTGGACCTGCCGAGAAGCAACATGGAAGTAGCGAAGTCACCCTCTGGCGAAAACCTCGGTTGCCAGTGGAAAGAGGAAAGCAAACCATCAAATCGTCTTGGTTTTCTTCTGGAGTATTGCCGTCATCTGAACGTGTGCCCACCAGTCCAAGCGAAAACCAGGACGAAATGTTATATGGCGACTTGAAAAAGGACCCAAGGTACGATAATTCTATGAGTTACGACGTTTGTGATTCATTTCTCAAGAAGGCTGGTGATTTCAACGTGGGATAGGTTTGTAGCCTGCCTACGACGCCGAATTCCGACTCGCTAACTTTGCTACGGTCAACAGACGGCGGGATATGAACCCGCCCCACGTAAAAAAGCTGATTAAATCGACAGGCTCCGAACCGACGGAAGGTAGTGAACTCATGGCAAAACAAGCCAGTGACAAAGACAAAAAAGAACCCGCGACGTCGGCTACAGGCGACAATGACAGCAAGCGAGTGCTAATCGTCGATGACGATGGTGAAATCGTCGAGTCTGTCAGTTTCGCCCTCGAGAAGAAAGGCTATGAAGTCCTGATCGCCCGTGACGGAAATCAGGGGTTGGCATTAGCCGAGCGCGAGAATCCTGACCTGATGATCCTAGACATGATGATGCCCAAACGCAGCGGTTTTCTCGTCTTAGAGAAGTTGCGAAGAACCCGCCCCGATCCGATTCGCGTCATCATGATTACCGCCAACGAAGGAAGTCGCCACAAGGCTTACGCCGAAATGCTGGGCGTCGATGACTACATTCGCAAGCCATTTGCCATGGATCGGCTGATGGAGAGCGTGAACCGCTTGTTGTCGGGTGGCTAGGCTAGAAAATGCCACCGTGAGTCCGAAACGGGGTCATGTGTGACGGCTGATCCAGGAACCAGAATCGCTGCCATTCTTCGAGCACCATTCGCAGGTTTTCTGAAGTGACAATGAGTTCCCGGGCCCGAATCTTTGAATCCCCACTGTAGGCAGGAATGATGCACCCCGTTTGGAGTGACATTGCCATCAATAAAAGTAGTGCCCACAAGAGATTACGCATGGCAAATCCTCCCTGACATGCTAGAAATGCTATTATCTATCCGTGGATACCATGCGCCATAACTATTGACGCCAAATGGATTTACAGTATTCCGTCACTGATTCCGTCGCTATTTCGTCACTGAGACTCGTGGAATGAAGGACCGGCCTTTACTACCAACGCTACTTGCCAAAAGATCAACCTATGGCGCCGTTTACGCTTAGGTCTATCCCGCACTAAGCTTGTTCTGCATTGTTGCCGTAGCTCGGTGGACTGCTGAAGTTCCCCGGGACAGCAGGTGGTGCTTGCGTTGCCGCTGGCGGAGCTGCAGAAATTGACCGGGAAAACTCTTGCAATTCCCGAACTTTCTCTTCCATCTCCTTACCTGGCTTAAACGTCACGACAAACTTCGCCTCTACGTCAACTCTTTCGCCCGTTCTGGGATTCCGGGCTTTGCGGGCTGCTCGTTTTTTAACTTCGAACACTCCGAAATTTCGCAGTTCGATTCGACCTAAAGTCCCATTGTCATTACCTTTCTCGATCTGACGCCGGGTTTCTTCGACGAGGGTCTCGACGATAGCATCGAAGGTCCTCTGTACAATTTCCTTTGTTTTTAGCTGAGTGAGCCCAATCTCCTCCGAGATGGTTTTTACGATTTCTTTCTTGGTCACGGCCAAGCTCCTACGGAGGGGTGAATGTTGAGAAAAGAAAGCCTGAGAAAAGAAGCGGATTTGACAATCAGCTCATGCTCCAAGTGTAAACACCATAAGCATTAGTGTCAAGTTTTTGGCTTCCTCGCCGGACCTGCTCTCCTAAACGAATCCCTACCTAAAGCGAATCACATCGCAGCGGAACTGATCGCAAAAAACACCATAAACCATTACTAAATAACAACTTAAAGCAGACACGCTTGCGCTACAGCAGTTTTTTTTATGTAAGTTCTTATTTACAAAAGGTTAGCGTCGATTGACAACCATTGGCATATTCACTCGTCCTGTCTTATCGGATCCCGTGACCGTTTAACTTAACCTAATCGCTAAATTCGGATTTTTTTTACTTGATCCTCAATAGTCTCCAGAGAGTAAAGGTCCCCTTGGCCGCTTCCCGGACAGACTTCACAGGTGTGCTCCCAAGCCTCCGGGTTACGGACATTCGATTCCCAAAACGGCCATGATCGACATTGTCGCGGACGAGCGTCGTAAACTTTGCATTGGCGGGTTTGATTGTCAAAAAAAACACAGTCCCAATTGGATTCTGGCAATTCTTTCAGGCTTTTACGTATCCCAATCTTGGACACGTACTTTTTCTCGAAGCGATTCAGATCGGTTTCGCCAATGGCATGGGCCAAAGCTTCGATTTCTGCTTGGTTGACCCAGACGAAGCCGGGGCCTCCAGTACAACAGTTTCCACAACCTGTGCAACGAAATCGTAATCCTTCTTGATACCACGGTTGTTCACTCATGCTCTCGCAATCTCCTGAATCGCTCGAATGACTGCTTCCACTTGTTCGTGACTGGTAAACGCTCCCCAACTTAAACGCACGGTTCCTCCTCCGTCAATCGTCCCCAAACGGCGATGCATGCGAGGAGCGCAGTGCAATCCGGCTCGAACCTGAATGGAAAACGCGGCATCCAGTAAACTAGCGCACTCCTGAGGAGAACATCCATCGATCGTTAGACTCAGCACAGAGACACACTGCCCCGCTTGTTGTGGACCGTAAACCGTGACCCCATCGACCTCTCGAATACCATGTGCCAATCTTTCGCCGTGTTCCAACTCAATTTGGCGTCGACTCTCAAGGCCCTGTTCTTCCAAAAAAGAAACTCCGGCCTGTAATCCGGCCAGACCTGGCACATTCAGGTTTCCTACTTCCAGTTTGTCTGGCATGGAATCTGGTTGACCTGCTTGGTCACTAAAACTTCCCGTGCCACCTTGACGAATCGTGACCAGTTCTTGTTCCACTCCAGGACGAACATAGAGGATGCCTGTTCCCAGTGGTCCCAGCAACCCTTTATGACCTGAACCCGCTAAAAGATCGATATTTGCTTTCTCGACCTGAATAGGTACATGTCCCAAAGTCTGGGCAGCATCGACGAGAAACAAAATCCCCTGATCCTTGGCGATCTTGCCAATATCTTCGATAGGAAGCATCGCACCTGTCACATTGGACGCATGCGTGACGGCAACCAGTCTGGTGTTGGGTCGAAGCGCTGCACGCACATGATCCGGGTCCAGTGTGCCCCAGGAAGATGTACGCACGTACGTGACATCGACGACGCCACGCTGGGTTAATTCGGCCAGGGGTCGGAGAATCGAATTATGTTCGGCGTCCGAAGTGACAACGTGGTCCCCGGGCCGGAGGACTCCGTGGAGGGAGAGATTCAATCCATCGCTACCATTGGCGGTGAAAATAACACTCTCTGAATCCTTGGCTCCCACAAAACGTGCCATAAGAAGTCGCGTACGATCGACAATATGCTTGGCTTCGAGTGCTTCCCGATACGCACCGCGTCCCGCGGCCGCTCCTACTTCTCGCAAATAATGATCGACAGCATCGTACACCGAAGGCGGTTTAGGCCAGCTCGTAGCGGCGTTATCCAGATAAATCCGCTCTGGCCCCGACATGACAAATTACCCCCCAATTTGATACATGGCCCGCTGGGGTTTCACAAAACCTTCTGCGTTCATTCCATGTCCAGCTTTTTTGTTCCAGACGCAGTCTTTTATTAGCTGGATTATTTCCACCTTGGAACCGTGATTGCGCAAGATAGTACGAGCATCCCACTCTGTGGTCGAAAACAGACAATTACGAACTTGTCCTTCGGCCGTCAACCGCAAGCGATTGCAATCTCCACAAAACGGTTCGGTGACAGAATTGATAAAACCCACCCGACTTTGGCAATCCGCGTACATATAATCGACAGCCGGCTGACTAGGATCATCGCGTACGACAGGTGACAGCTGACCAAACTCGGATTCTAGCAGGTGCCTCACGTGTGCGCCGGAGAGCACCTGATCGGCCTGCCAATGATTCTCAGCATCAAGCGGCATAAATTCAATAAACCGCAGCTCCAACTGCCGTTGGCGAGCAAATTCGGCAAGCGGAATGATTTGGTCCTCGTTCAGCCCGGGAATCGCCAATGCGTTCAGCCGAATGTTTGAAAAACCGGCTTCTTGCGCTGCATCGATTCCGGCGAGCACTCGCTCCAAACCTCCTCGGCGAGCAATGGTGCGGAACGTGTCTTCTCGCAAAGCGTCCAAACTGATATTCAATCGTTCCAGCCCGGATCGTTTCAGAACTTGAGCCTGTTCCGACAGCAACATGCCGTTTGTAGTGAGCGCCACCTCCTCAATAGGTTCGATTTCCGACAACATCTGAATCAACTGGAAAACATCCGATCGAACGAGCGGCTCACCACCGGTAATTCGCAGTTTTCGTATACCCACCTGGACTGCCGCTTTCACGAACCGCACGATCTCTTCGTAGGTCAAAAGTTCGCCACGAGGTAAAAACTGCACATTTTCAGCAGGCATGCAGTAGAAACAGCGGATATTGCAGCGGTCAGTCACGCTGACGCGCAAACTGGTATGCACGCGGCCAAACTGATCGACAAGTGAACCTACTTGTGTCATCGACTACCCTCCGAAACGGGAGGATCGGTCGTATTCTCGAGTCCGGGGTGGACCCATTCACTAGTCCCGTCCGCCCAATTTTCCTGCTTCCAAATGGGGACGACTTTTTTGATTTCATCCATCAACCACTGCCCTGCCTCAAAAGCATCACAGCGATGAGCTGAACTAACGGCGACGGCGATGCTGGCTTCTCCCAGTTCCAAATGCCCAATCCGATGGACGATCGCGACAGCGACTAGATTCCAGCGAATTTGAGACTCACCAACCAATTCGTTCAGTTTCTGCAATGCCATTTCTGGATAGCATTCATAATCAAGCGACATGGTGCGACGACCAGAAGTGTACTCTCTAGTCGTTCCTACGAATAAAAGGACTGCCCCTGCCTGAGCAGACTGCACTTGAGCCAATACGTGTTGGGTATCGATAGGCCGGTCGGTAATAGCCACCGACTTTGACGAGTTATCCGATATGGGCTGTTGCATGATGACAGCATCAACAAAGGCAGTGCCAGGGTCGTTAAGTCAAATGGGTCCAATTTTTCAGTAGCTTGGGCCATTGGCTCAAACTACGGTTCAAGATTACACAACTTGGTTCCTGAAATTCTCATCCACATTGAGGCAACGTCCAGGGGTTGGTCTTCCCCAGAAGTCGACCTTTATTTTAGCCACCGCTGACTGGGGGTATACAGGCCACGCGAGAATCTGCTGAAATCACCGACTGGTCATCGGCATATTCGTTATCGACCGCAAACCTCACGTGAGCCAAAACAGGCACCAGTGCTGGAACCCGCACCGCCAGTTCCCGTCTCAGGTCCCCGACCGTCACGGGCTCCGACATATCCAGACTCACAGAGTCTTTTTGGGCCAACTGTCGTGCCACGGCAAAAAGTTGTATTTCCACGATCACGTGACAATCAATTCCTCCGCGCGAGCATTCATCAGAGCTACGACTTCAGGAGCGAGTCCATAGGCCAGGGCCAGCAGCTTGATCGGATGGATGGTCGGTTTTGTGGTTCCTTGCTCCATTTGAATCTTACAACTACTGCATTCCGTCGTACCGACTTGCAAATCCGGATCCCGCAGTGCGGTAATCAAGCCCCAACCCGACCTCAGGCTAGTTCGATAGTTCTCTCGCTTAAAACCAAACGTCCCAGCCATTCCCGAACAACCAGCATCTACATGACGCACGGTAAGACTCGGAATCAGGCGCAACAGGTTGGCCCCAGGAGTCCCATTCTGCAGGGCCTTCATGTGGCACGGCGCGTGATATCCAACGGTAGCACTAATCGGCTTCATATCCAAACGCAACTGGGACGTCTGATGCAGCTTCCATAAGTAATCACAAGCTTCTGATGTGTTTTCGGCAACCAGGCGAGCGTCGTCGTCATCGAGCAGGTTCAGGTATTCGTGTGTCAGACACAGAGCCGCAGAGGGCTCGGTTGTCACAATGTGATACCCCTGCCTTATTGCTTCTGCCAACAAAGCCACATTTTCGGCTGCCACTTTGCGTGCCTTGTCGACGATGCCTAGAGAAATCATTGACATGCCTGACTGCCTTTGGTCAGGATGCACATAGACACCTACCCCGTTGTGTTCCAGTACAGCAACAAACGTTTCTGCCAACTGAACGTCGAACCAATTCGCGTAGATATCCACAAAATATAAAACTTTTCGGCCCGCCCCACGCGAAGCTCGCGTCAAGCGGCGTCGTGACGCCAAACGCGTGAACGGCCGCCGGGCAAACCTCGGAAGCTTCCTCCCCTGTGCCAAACCACACATCTTTTCCAGCAACCATCTCATCTGACGATTTCCGAACGCCCAGTTCATCACAGGATGTACCAGGTTTCCCCATTTGGAAAAGAATTCCAGCCTAGCAAAAAAGGCATCTGAAGGCCTCAAACCGTTCGTCGCCACGTACTGCGCTTTACACTCCATCATCAGCTTAGGAATGTCCACGGTCGCTGGACATTCCAACCGACATTGATGACAGTGAAAGCACAAGTCTGCTATTCGCTTCAAATCATCACCAGACATCTCTGACGGATCCAAACGTCCGGTGGACATGGATCGCATCAGATTCGCTTTGGCGCGTGGCGAAGCCTCCTCGCGTGGTGCAAAACGATACATGGGGCACATGCGCCATTGCTGCTCTTGGCTACGGCAAGCCCCACAGCCGTTACATTCTCGGGCTGCGTGCGCTAGCTCCGCCTCGCTCCACGAAAGTTGCAACGACATATTTCCCGCTTGCAGCGACCCCTGCGCGCCTTCCGCACTTTGCTGATCGTTACTGTTATCCACGGACGCTGCTACGTGCTCTGACCGAGCTTGACGCACGCGCCGCAAATTGGCTGTCATTAAATGCGGGTCATTTCCAATCACTTTTCCCGGATTCAGGACCCCATGAGGATCAAAGATGCGTTTCACTTCTCGCAATGTCCGGTAAAGTGGCCCATACTGTTGAGCCACAAACGGAGTACGGCTAAGTCCATCACCATGCTCGCCACTGATCGTACCTCCGCATTGCCAGACTTCCTCATAAAAATCCGAGGCAAGTGCATGCAGTTTGTGCATGTGATCGTTGTTGGCCAGGTCGAGGAATGGCCGCACATGAAGTTGTCCGTGACCGGCGTGCGAAAAGACCGATGCCGTCAAGTGATGCTTTTTCAAAACGTTTTGAACATTCACCAAAAAATCGGGCAGTGTCTCTGGAGGTATGGCAGCATCCTCGATAAAAGGAAGTGGCCTGCTGGTGCCCGTCAGCCGGTACAGCGACGGCACCACTTGTCTCGCCAATTGCCAAAACAACTCGAATTCGAACGCGTCCGAAGCCACACGAGCGCCGAAAGCCAACCGTCGTCGACGACGCACGCGATCGATCATCCGATCAATAACATCTCGCACCTGGACTAGATCGTCACCCTCAGCCTCTACCAGTAGGACCGCTTCAGTATCACTGGGAATAAGCAGGTCAAAATGAACGTTTGTCTCACGCGCCAAGGTCAACAATCGCCGGTCCATCAAGTCACACGCACTGGCCCCCATACTTGGCATCTCGAGCGCTGCCAAGGCCGCATTTTCCAAACGGTCAAATAGTAGCAATGCCACGTTGCGATAGCTGGGCAATGGTTGCGACCTGAGGGTCGCTTCTACGATGAGTGCGAGCGTTCCCTCAGAACCAACCAACAGACGCGGGAAATTGACACGGTTCGCCTTGAACACATCATGGATGCAGTACCCACAGTTATTGACACGGGTCTGCGGAACGTGATTGGCAATGAATGCGCTGTCCCGCTCAAGTAGTTTCCCGATTTCGCGAGTCAGTTGAGCACTCCGACTTGTACCGTCTGCTGGTACCGAAATTTCCATAGGACCGTTCGCAGAGAAGTCGGCCCGACTACCGTCCGCTAAGACCACGCGGAGGCTTTCTACATGTCGCCGGACAGAACCGTATTCCAGCCAATGGCTACCACTCGCGTCGACTGCCAGCATGCCACCCAAGGTCGTTACGTCATGTGTCGCCGGATCCGGTCCGAAATGCCTTCCTCGTTCTGCCAAATGCCGATTCAATTGAGCCAACGTCACACCCGGCTGGACTGTGACAGTTTCTTCCTGGTCGTCAACGATACGACGCATGAAATGTGAGAAGTCGAGTACCAGCCCAGCACCGAGCGATCCTCCGGCTAATCCCGTCCCCGCACCCCGCGCATGGATCGCTAATTGATTGTCCGCGGCGTATTGGACGCATGCGGAAACGTCGTCCTCATGCCGTGGCCGGACGACGCCCAACGGTTTGATCGCATAGATGCTGGCGTCGCTGGAAAACATCTCTACAAAGACGTCGTCGCAGCGCACCTCGCCTTCAAGCAATCCCCGCAGATCGGCTTCGATCGTCTCCTGATTCTGATTCATGGGGATGGTCTTTCAGACGTGCTGCTTGCTGACGATGACGCTCGTGGACCTCCAGGTCAAACGCACCATGATCCTCGTCATTAGTTCCGCGGTATTCGGCATGGCAACGGTAACAGGCTAAGACATTTCCTACCAATACGTAGAGCAGGACGTCGATCAATGCAGATGCGAACAATATCGCATACGTCTGCCACACGAGATAATAGAGCCAGGTAAGACAACTTAATAAGAGCCCCACCGCGACGATCGTCAATCCTACCCGTTGGGGAAAATCTTTCCGCACGAAGAGTTCCGTACTGTCGCAGACTGCACATCGGTGAACCCGGTTATCTTGCACAGCGCCTGGATCTACGACGCAATGGTGCTCACACAACGCGCAAGCCAGATCGACACCTACATGCAGCTCCTGCCGTGTGGTCTGACTACAAGCTGGACAAGAAAAGCGTATGTTCATGTGCAGTACGGTCGGTCGTGTTAAACAGAATGTCTTGTGCGGATGTCCCTGAATCGGTAGCCGGACATGGAGCCCTTGCTCTTTGTTATTTCGGCAGTCCGATATCGCAGTGCCAATACGACCATGTCGAACTACGACACGTTGGGTCGTGCACAAGGTTATGACTCAGCCGCCAAAACCACCCTTCATCATACGGGATAAGGTGCCCCCAGCGACAGTAGAAGCGACGTCAGTTCTCCCAGAAACACGGCGATCACGGCCACATAAAGGATCCCCGTCGCACTCTGCGTGTTAGGAACCTTGAGTGTCGCCCACGCCATCCCCGTCAACGTAAAGGTCCCCAACAAGCCGAACAGCCAACGCAATGCATAGAAATACCATGGACCGCCATACGCGATTTCCACTGCAGCTTCATTTACCCGTTCGACCAACCCCCAGCCGCAGAACGCCGCGCGACACAACAATGCAAAAAACATAAAACCCAGTAATCTCTGCAAGGGAGCAAGCTCCATGGTGGGCGTATTCAAATACCAGTGACCGAGTAACATCGCAGCCGTGGTCAATCCCATGATTAATCCGCTCGTGAGCGTATCCGCCCAAACAAGCGGCCGCAGCGTTTCGGTCAGTTTCTCGGCGCCGCTTGGCCATGCCAGAACGGCTCCCAAAAACGACGCAAGCGCCACCAAGTACAGGCAAAACTTGCCAGCACGCGGCCATTCGTAAAGCCACACAGCCGATCCCAAGTAACTGGCAACAGCGGCTACCAAAGGCGGCCACATCGCCATGTCCGGCCGCGACGCTGCAATCAACGTCGTCACAACGTGGATTCCGAGTAGAACATAAAGGTGCACACGAAAAAAACCTGCGGTGACCATCGAGCTCGGAGTCCAGGCCATCGCCAAGGCCAACCCCAGCGCAAGTCGAAAAAGGAATTGAGTCAGAATCGCCACACAGTTAACTCCGTCATACTCACGAGTAGACCAAAGGCTTCTTAGGGAACCGCAAGGCAGCAATTGCAGTTACGTTCTTGGCAGCCGACCAACGAAGCTTACCTTCGTTCACCGTAAATGAGCTGCATGACTTCCGAGCGGGTGGACAGGTTTGAGCGAAACAGCCCCTTCATCGCCGAGGTGACACAAAGGGACCCTGGTTTTCGAACACCACGAATCGTCATGCAAGTATGTGTCGCTTCGACAACCACTGCGACTCCCTTCGCTTTCAGCTCTTGCTCCAACAAATTGGCAATCTGCTCCGTCATACGTTCTTGAACCTGCGGACGGCGTGAAATGACTTCTACCACACGGGCCAGTTTACTAAGTCCAGCCACCTTGCCGTCGGGCAGATAACCGATATGCGCTCGCCCCATGAATGGCAATAGATGATGTTCGCACGTGCTGTTGAAACTTATGTCTCGAACAAGCACCACCTCGTCGTACTTCTCACCAAAGAATTTTTTCAAATGCCGCCGCGGATCTTCTCGCAGCCCGCTGAACAGCTCGGCGTACATTCGTGCCACACGCGCCGGCGTTTCCAAGAGCCCTTCCCGGTCTGGATCTTCTCCCACAGCGGACAAAATTTCACGTACGGCTTTTTCGATACGAGCCATGTCGACCGGGGGAAGGTTCTTGGCTGTACTTTCGTGATCCGTTTCAAGGTCGTCCAATTCTCCGTCAAGACTACCTGTTTCTAGTGGAAGCGTCTCGGCCATAGAACAAACATCCCCAAAGGTTATTTTAGCGATTTAGTGTATTGACAAGAAAAATCGTTATTTCACTCAATTGCCACATTGCAAATTGAGTCGATACGCTGCCAACCCAGTCCTAGGAAGCTGGTGGCGCCAAGTAAATTTCCGGGATGAGTTCGGGATCGATTTCAATCTCAGGAAACTCCTCGTCCGAATCGAGAATCCCCTGACAACATGCCTGCAACTCTCCTAGAAATCTGTCCAAGTCAAGACCCAGATGCGATGGTCGGTAGCTATCCAGGTAACGACTGCGGCAACTGTCGTATAGTTTTCTAGCACCTCGGATGTTGCCGTTTCCGAAATGATGCAGACAAACTGCCGCTTGAATCAATCCTTGGTAAAACTTGCGAGAAGGCCCCTGATATTCAGCCCAGAGTTCTTCCCACACCTCATGCGCCTCAAAGAATTCGCACTCGTTAAAATACTGGATTCCTTGCAGGTAACGCGGATCGTAGTCGACATCTTCCATGCTTCGATTTTAATCCTTCCCCGGCCCGCCGGGAACCCTCCCGTCCAGGAGTGGCTACTATTACCTTTCGACAGATTGGGAACGAGCCGTGGGGACAAGGTGGCGTATTTCGTGACTCGAACGTAGAAATCCTCGGCAGGTAATGAGGCTGCCCAGGTTGACACCGTCGCTCATGCAACAGATCCCCCCAGGCCAAAGCCCCGAGCCAACAGGCCCCCTCATCGGGTCACTTGACAGTGGGCCGTCTCGCCAGACAATGAACGGCACACAGAACAGCATGCTGAGCACACCACACGTTTTGTGCGACGACGAGTTTTCTTCCAAGATTGAGACTCTGACGCAAATTCACACTCTGACGCAGACGGTACCCCACGGAATGGTTTCTTCGGAAGCAAAAAAACAGGCCTCCAAGGTCCTGCGCGCCCTGCGACGAGACTATCCGGACGTTGAATGTGCTTTACACTATGAATCGCCTACGCAGCTTTTGGTCGCTACCATCCTTTCGGCGCAGTGCACCGACCAACGAGTGAACATCGTCACCAAAACCTTATTTCGCAAATACCCTACCGCCGCGCATCTCGCTCGCATACGCCTTCCTCAACTAGAAAAAGAGATCCAAAGTACTGGATTTTTCCGCAACAAAGCTAAAAACATCAAGGCTTGTTGTCGGGAATTAGTAGACCGGTACGACGGTGAAGTGCCCCAGGATATGGACGCCTTAGTAAAACTACCTGGCGTAGGGCGTAAAACAGCCAATGTGGTGTTGGGCACAGGCTTTGGTTTATCGACAGGTGTCGTCGTAGACACGCATGTGGGGCGACTCAGCCGACGCCTAGGACTCACCTCAGAAAAGGACCCTGTCAAATGTGAGAGGGACCTGATGGATCAATTACCACGCAAAGAATGGATCCTTTTTTCGCATCGCATGATCCATCACGGCCGGCAGGTCTGCATGGCCAGGAAGCCAGCCTGTGATCGTTGTCGCATGCTTCGATTTTGCCCCCAAGTCGGAGTACTCAATGGATGAATCGCATCGTCCACAACCGTACTAGAACACCTAACACATCACCGCCTAACCTTTCCAATAATGAATCCCATACGAACGGATTACCCCAGCTAAATTCGATGTAGAGTTTTTATTTCTCGAACTACTCACCTACAGGACGCAAGCTAGTCATGATTCTTTCCGGCCAACAGATTTGTGCTAAGATGGACACCGATATCGTGATCGATCCGTTCGACGAAAGGAACCTGAATCCGAATAGCTATAATCTGACATTACACGACGAATTGTTAACATACGAAGAAGTCGTCCTGGACATGCGCAAACCTAACCGGGTACGGCGAATGGTCATCCCACCTGAAGGACTCGTACTAGGTCCCAACCAACTCTATCTGGGACGTACCGCCGAACGCACCGAAACTCATAATTTGGTACCCATGATCGAAGGACGTTCGTCCGTAGGCCGCCTAGGGCTGTTCGTCCACGTGACAGCTGGTTTTGGCGACGTCGGTTTTGCCGGGTTTTGGACTCTAGAGATGTTCGCGGTCCAACCGGTCCGAATTTATCCGGGCGTACCGATCTGCCAAATCTTTTACCATGAAATCTGTGGAGACATCACGGAATACTCCAGCGACAAGTACCAGAACAATCGAGACATCCAGCCCAGCATGCTACACAAGGAACTCAACCCGGAAGGAGAGCACGAAAACCCTCAACTCACGTTGCAGTTCGGTGTCGAGCGATAACCTGGTGACTAACATTGATGCATGCAAAGCTTCACATCACGGTGAAATAATTCTCGACCGCAAAATCGAAGTATTCGCACCTAATCTCACATTTTTTTTGCTGGAAGTTGCAAAAGTTGCGAATCTGCATTAGGAGTTCACGTGGCTGGCAGCAACGGAATGGTCGATTCACAGCACGGTAGTGCTTCTCGATTAGATACTCGACCGCCTCGGCGTTAAAGTCGAATCCCAACTTGGGACACATGCTCTCAAATAGGTTAACAAATTCGTGTCCCGTCGGATCGTCGTGATTTATCGACTTTCTTTGGAGCTCGAACACGCTCCCACAATAGCACACGACCCGCAGTCGGTTCCGCAGCCGTTGGCAGCGTCTTCCGTACCACATCCAGGCCCACAACCGGCAATCACATTGTCTGTAAACCGCCGAATCTGCACCTGGGATTCATAGACCCCAGCAAGTTCCGAAGTGATTGCCTCAATCTGCTCGTTCACCTCACCTAAAAAGTAAAAATAGATCGACTGGCCATCGAACAAATGTTCGACATCCATCAATTGAGCGTCCAGAGACTGCTCCTGTAGTTCTTGCACACAGGCAGCGTAAGCGTCGTCACGATAGCGATCCAAACGAGCCAACAACAAGTCGTCTTCCACCGTCATACGACGCAGCAACGACCCGTCGCATTCGTCCACAGAAACCGACGGTTCTTCGGCCAATACTTCGCCAACTTCCAATCCTCGCCGTGTCCGACAAACCACCCGGCTAGTGCGCAGAAATCGACCGGGGTCCACCGCACGAAAGCGGCCCACGTGGCCAAACGCCCCTACACGGACAAGATAGGTTCTCAGCATACGACTCTCACTTTTCAGGCGGCCTTCCTGACACGTCCCTCTCGTGCTGGCCTCAAGGTTTCTATTGTCGCTAAAGTCAGGCTGCTTGCCAAGTTCAAGGGATGAAAACAACACGAATGAAAGCTCCGTTTCGGGTTGCTCAAATCGCCTGTCCTGCCATACTGGTGGTGTCCGATGTTTTCTATCGAGAGAAGCCTCGGGCATCGAAACGTAACGATCAGTTTGATTTCCCTACGAATTCGGCAACTTTCAACAGCACAGAGCCCCCCAAGTTCAAGACACCGGCAACAATATGACGCTAGCGTCTTCGGCCGGACGGGAAACAAACCTGAACCCTTCACCAGCAGAAAGGCATCTGCCCTGATGGCAAGCTCGACGAGTTCTGTTTTTCAGCAGGAACAACAAGTAACGTCCTGGCGAGAACTAGCCCAACAGATTCTGGCCGGCCACCAATTGACTTACGACGAAGGGGTGCAAGTTCTCGAATCCAACGACACGGACGTTTTGGAACTTTTGAATGCAGCCTATGTCCTCCGCAAGACACATTTCGGAAATAAAGTTCAGCTATATTTTTTAATGAACGCCAAGAGCGGATTGTGCCCTGAAGACTGCGCCTATTGTTCTCAATCTAAAATATCCAATGCCAGCATCCCCAAATACAATCTTCTCAATCGTGAGCAGTTGTTGAAAGGGGCTCATGAAGCGGCTCAGCGTCAAGCCAAAACCTACTGTATCGTAATATCGGCTCGCAGCCCTAGCCAAAAGGAACTCGACGCAGTTAACTCCGTCGTGTCTGAGATCAAGGAACAATATGATCTGAAAATCTGTGCCTGCCTGGGACTCCTCTCTCCGGATCAGGCACAACAGTTAAAAGAGGCTGGAGTCGACCGTGTCAATCACAATCTGAATACAAGTGGCGAGTTCTACGAACAGATCTGTTCCACGCATACGTTCCAGGAACGTGTTGACACGCTGAAGGCCGTCAAACAGGCAGGAATGGAAATGTGCAGCGGCGGAATCGTGGGAATGGGTGAAACCAAAGGCGACATCGTCAACATGGCTCTTCAATTGAGAGACCTGGGTGTGCATTCGATCCCCGTCAATTTCCTTAACCCGATCGATGGTACTCCTTTGGAGGGCATCCGCCAACTCGATCCACGTTACTGCTTAAAGATTCTCGCTCTGTTTCGTTTGGCCAACCCGGATCGGGAAATCCGGGTCGCGGGAGGACGCGAAATGCACCTAAGGAGTTTGCAACCCCTTGCCTTGTACGCAGCCAATTCTTTGTTCGTCGGGGACTATTTGACTACAAAGGGTCAATTGCCGGACAAAGACTACCAGATGATCACCGACCTTGGCTTTGAAATTCAGCAGACAGACGCCTAAAAGCGATTTTAGAAACGGGAGTCCGCGACTTCTGCCGCGTCTCTAGTGTTAACGGTCATGGATCAGCAAGAACTTCTCCTTCCCAACAAAAATTCAAACTGGAACAATCTATTTGGATTTTACCCGACACATTTGCGCTGTGCCAACAATGCCCTACGCAAGACAATAACCGGCGCAATCTAAGTTCGGCCAACTTACCATATTCACACTAACGACTATCTTCGACACAACACCAACCTACTTCCTGGGCCTAACCCATTGAATCAAGCGGAGGACGAATGCCAAACATTTCACATCAACAGTTACGTGAAACCTCTATTCAAGCACTAATAAAAGGTGGCGCGACATCGGAAGATGCTGACGTTGTCGGGAATCATTTAGTCGAATCCAATTTGGCCGGACATGATTCGCACGGTGTGATCCGAGTGGCGCAGTACGTTGCTGAAATGCAAAAAGGTGTCATCGTTTCTGGCACAAAATGCTCGACGATTGCAGAAACTGCGGGTTCCGCCTCCCTGGACGCTAAAAACGCCTTCGGTCAAGTCGCCGCCGATATGGCTATGCGGATAGCCATGGATAAAGCTCGTGAAGCGGGCGGCGTGAGCATCGTCACTGCCTCACGCGTTAATCATACCGGACGGTTGGGACACTTCGTCTCTCTGGCTGCAGAACAACAGATGATCGGTGCCATGTTTGTCAACGGTGGTGGAAATGGGCAATGGGTAGCACCATTTGGTGGACTGGGAAAGCGACTTGGCACTAATCCGCTCGCCATTGGGGCACCCAGACGAGACAGCTTCCCACTGATTCTCGATATCAGCACGTCGGTCGTACCAGAAGGAAAAATCCGCCACTACAAAGAAAGCGGCCAGTCAATTCCAGAAGGTTGGCTACGGGACGGAGAAGGGAATGTCACCACGAACCCAGCCGACCTCTATGCTTCCCTAGGAGCTGCGGTACTTCCCATGGGTGGGGTGGCAGCACACAAAGGATTTGGGCTTTCTTGCATGGTAGACGTGCTGGCCGGAGGACTCAGTGGAGCAGGCTGCGTTCGCCCTGACGTCGACCCCAATAGTCCTCCGGATCACGGCGTAACGATGCTGGCCATCGATGTAGCTCAATTGACGTCTCTCGACACATTCCTGGACCAGGTCAGCACCCTGGCCGAACACGTCAAAAATACTCCCCCAGCCCCCGGATTCAAAGAAGTATTCGCGCCCGGCGAATTCGAACACCGTAATCGCATCGATCGGGAAGCAAACGGGATCGAGTTGCCAGACGCCACCTGGGAGATTCTCAAAAGCTTGGTGTAGGAGTCCCCGGAATGCAAAAACCAAGGCATCCTAGGGTAAATTTCATGACGACTCGTTTCAAGCATTGAGTGCCTGAATTTCAAGTAGGTCCCGTTAAAGACATGCAACCTGAACACGGAAACCTAAACTATCGCCACCACGTAAATCCTGTGAATCTCGTTTATTCACAGGATAGCCATCCAGTACGAGAATCATTTTATGCAGCATCTTAAGTATGACAGAACTGGTTGTCCGGTAGTTGAAGTCATCGACCTGGGCCGCAAGAAACAAGCCAGCAAGAATGGGGTTCCGAAGATCGGCAACTACAATCTTTCATAATATTTCCCCCAGTCGATTCCGAGACCAACCGTCAGAACCTGAGTCGAATAGGACAGAGCCGCCATTCTGTCCTGATTTACCACTCAGCCGAGAGAGCCGAGTTGTTGTGTCCGTGTGGTGCCACTGTTGGCTTGTCCCTATCCTGTTGGGAACAGTATGTGTGATGATGTAGGCCAATGCTCTCGTTCCTATCTTGAAAAATAGTCACAGAGCGAAGACAGCCTATAGCTGGGATCTAGGCACCAGCAAACAAAGCAGAAACAATCAATTTAAATCACTACGTGGCAACAGCGTCTCTCACGTTGCCCTGATCGCTTTAGAACTCCCGCCTTCAACATTCCAGGCATCGACCTCAATGCTGATTCCCCGAAGCGGCCTCAACGGGCAGTACCACGCCGTTAGCACCGTGTAGGTGCTCTGGTTCCAAGAAACCAATCCCGTACGCCACCGCTACTCCCAGCAGTAGCGCTACGGACAGCTTGATCCGATCATGTCGGTGGAAGTGGACCTCTGGCAACAGATCGCCCAAAGAAATACACAAGAACACTCCTGCCGAAAAACCAAGTGCACAGCCCAAAAACAAAGGATTGGCACGCCCCAAGCCCAAAATCAGCAAAAACGCACCGATGGGGCACATCATTGCAAACCCAAGATTCACCAGCAACCTGGTCTGCACGTCCCAGCCTGACGCCGTCATCATCGTCGTAATGGACATCGCGTCGAGTGGCTTGTGCAGCACAATCGCCAAAAAGATCGCCACCCCTGGGAACCATGCTTGCGTGGAATGTGCTGCATCGGCCATGACAGCCGCGCCCAACGCCACACCATCGATGAGCGTATGCAGCGACAATCCAAAGGCCACACCCAGCCAACTATAACGGTGAACTTGGACTTCGCCGTGCCCGCAGTCATGGTCATGCCCGGACGCGTGATGTTCCTGAGTGTGATCGTGGGCTTCGCATTGATGATCTTCGTCTGGGCCATGTTGATGGAAGTGCAAAGCCCGAATCAAGAAAAACATAATCAACAGACCGGCCATGGTCCATAGAATGACCAAGTCAACGTTCTGTGCCTCAAAAATGCCATGAGGTAAAAGATGGAACATGGCGACGCCCAGCATCAGGCCGCCAACAAAGCTTAGCACGACCTGCATCTGCAGGTGCGTATATCGCACTAACAGTGGGAACCAACCACCGGCCAACGAACAGCATACGATCAGCAGACAATAAACGACCGCCCAAAGATACATCGGGTCCATCGTTCCCAACCCCTCATATCAAGCCACACCAAACCAACCCGATTTACGACTTTTGCGCCATGCGCAGCTGTGCTCGGGCCTGTTCGACCGTTCGGTTTCGAATCTCCATCAACTCGGGTGAATTCGCGGGACGCGCTTGTGCAGCATTGAGCTGCTCTTGGGCAACTTCTACGTCCAGTTGATCGGCGGGTGTAACGCGGTTAGTGAGCACAGAAACCACGTCGTCAGAAACCTGCACGAATCCTCCGTCCAAATAATATCGCGTCGTGGTATCGCCAGATCGCAGTCGCATTTCACCATAGCCCAAACGTCCAATCAGAGGACTGTGTTTGGTCGAAATACCGATTTCACCGTCAAACAAAGGCAGTGCGACAAATTCGACCTTTTGTTCGAGAGCCGTTTCCTCAGGAGTAACAACAATACAGTTCATCATGAAATGACTCGTTACAAAAGACAGTTCGGTTGGACGTTTGGTTTGCCGTTCCTACCCCTGCAGTTTCTTGGCTTGCTCTTCGGCTTGTTCAATCGACCCCACGTACATGAAGGCCTGTTCGGGCAGGTGATCCCATTTGCCATCGCAAATTTCTTCAAAGCTGCGAATCGTATCCTCCATAGAGGTAATTTCGCCCGGCTTTCCGGTAAAGACTTCCGCCACCAGGAACGGCTGCGACAGAAATCGTTCGAGACGGCGTGCCCGATGGACCACAATCTTGTCTTCCTCACTCAGTTCGTCCACACCCAAAATAGCAATGATGTCTTGCAATTCTCGATACCGTTGCAATGTCGTTTGGACTCGACGAGCAATGTTGTAATGCCGTTCGCCCACATACTGGGGATCCAAAATTCGGCTGTTGGACGCCAGCGGATCGATGGCCGGATAGATTCCTTTCTCCGAGATCGATCGTTCCAGGTAAACGAACGCGTCCAGCTGACCGAACGCCGTTGCCGGAGCCGGATCGGTAGGATCGTCCGCTGGTACGTAGACCGCCTGAACGGACGTGATCGCTCCTTTACTCGTTGATGCAATCCGCTCCTGCAACTCTCCCATTTCGGTGGCCAGAGTAGGTTGATAACCAACGGCCGATGGCATACGTCCCAACAAGGCGGACACTTCACTTCCAGCCTGAGAGAATCGAAAAATGTTATCGACGAACAACAATGTATCTTTTCCAGTCGTGTCACGGAAATACTCAGCCATCGTCAAACCGGTAAGAGCGACTCTCAAGCGAGCTCCCGGCGGCTCATTCATTTGGCCAAACACCATACAGGTCTGTTCAATGACCTTACGACCAGTCTGCCCAATCTCGGTTTCCTGCATTTCCAACCACAAGTCGGTACCTTCACGAGTCCGTTCTCCGACCCCGGCAAAAACCGAATATCCACCGTGCGAACTGGCAATACGAGCGATCAACTCTGTCAGAATCACTGTCTTGCCCAAACCGGCCCCGCCAAACAACCCGGCTTTTCCACCACGAACGAACGGCGTCAACAAGTCAATGACCTTAATGCCTGTTTCGAACAATTCAGTTTTTGTGGAGAGCTCACTGACTGGCGGAGCTTCCCGGTGGATCGGCCAATGCTGATCGCCTTCGACGGGACCACGACCATCAATCGGTTCACCTAGCAAGTTGAACACACGACCTAGTGTGGCATCCCCAACTGGCACAGACACCGGTGCCCCTGTATCGACACAATCCTGGCCTCGAATCATACCGTCGGTACTTCCCAACGCGACACAACGGACGCGTCCACCACCCAAGTGTTGCTGGACCTCACCAGTCACGTCCAACTGAACACCCTTTTGGTCTGACTTCACCTTGACCGCATTGTAGATTGCGGGGAGCTGATCTTCCGGAAACTCCACGTCGAACGTGGAGCCGATCACTTGGCTGATTTTACCAACATTCTGTCCTGCTACCGTAGCCATTTCGTGGTCCTCAATTTCAATATTTCAACAAGTACTTTTTCTCGTGTGAATCATTTGATTCATATTTTTCTGATGTAAATCCGCTATCCCTTCAACGCTTCGACGCCGCCCATCAATTCCAATAGCTCACCGGTAATCTGACCTTGGCGAGCACGATTGTACTTCATCGACAAATCCTTGATCATTTGATCGGCGTTTTCTGTAGCAGATTTCATGGCTACCATGCGCGAAATCTGTTCGCTAACAGCTGAATCCAAAAAGCATTTAAACAATTTGACCTTGAAACTGGTCGGCACAACTTCTTCCAGGATACTGGCAGCCGATGGAAGAAATTCATACATCGACTCGCCACCACCATCTTCCTCGGAATCATCAGCCGCGTCTCCTAGCGACTCGAGCGGCAACAAAGTCTCACACACAGCTTGTTGCCTGGCCGTGCTAATAAACCGCGTGTAGACCACGTCAACCCGATCCAGCTCACCCGTGACATAGGCGTCCAAATAGCGATTCGCGATCACCTCCACTTCGTCAAATCGAGGCTGGTCTTCGAAGTGCGTGAAGCTTTCATCCAACGGCAAATCACGAAAAGCGAAAGCCGAAACGCCACGTTTTCCGGACATCTCCACACGAACCTCGTTCAGATCATCCATCAGCTGTTGGCGACGTTCTATACCGAGCCGAACCGCGCCGGAGTTAAAGCCACCGCAAAGGCCTCGATTGGCGGTTAGAATCAATAGCGTGCCCCGTTCCATCGACTCGCGCCGTTCCAACAATGGATGACTGACTTCGAGTCCTGTGTTGGCAAGGTCTTTCACCAACTGGGTAATGCGATCGGTATAGGCTGTCGCTGCCGTGGCTCGATCCATAGCCTTCTTGAAACGGGCTGTAGCAATCAGCTCCATCGTCCGCGTGATCTTGCGGATATTTTTGACCGACTTACGTCGCTTATCGAGAGCTCTGGCTTTGGCCATGGTAGCTTGGTCCTAAATCACACAATTCCTGTTTCCGAAGTATCGTTACCGACCGATTAGACAGCAGCAGCTGCTGCTTCTCCTGACTTGGACGATTGCTCGGTGTCACGACTTGCGTACTGACGCTGAAATTCCTCGATGCACGCATCGATTTCTTTACAAATGTCGTCACCCACCTTCTGCATTTCCGTGATTCGTTCGCGCACTTCGGGTTTTTGATCGGTCATAAACTTGATGAATTCACGTTCCCACTTGGCAACATCATTGACAGGAATCGAATCCAGATGCCCTTGCGTACCGGCATAGATACTGAGGACCTGATCCAACACATGCAAAGGTTCATACTGGCCTTGTTTGAGCAATTCGACCATCCGGTAACCACGGTCCAGCTGAGCTTGCGTGGCCGCATCGAGTTCGGTACCAAGCTGTGCGAAGGCTTCCAATTCGCGAAACGCCGCCAGATCCAATCGCAGACCACCGGCAACACTCTTCATAGCCTTCACTTGAGCGGCCCCACCCACCCGTGAAACCGAGATACCTACATTCATGGCGGGACGTTGGCCGGCAAAGAACAAGTCCGGTTGGAGATAAATCTGACCGTCCGTAATCGAAATCACGTTCGTGGGAATATACGCTGACACTTCCTCTTCCAGCGTTTCCACAATGGGCAACGAAGTCAGTGAGCCTCCGCCTAACTCGTCGGACAGCTTCGACGACCGTTCGAGCAAACGACTGTGGCAGTAAAACACGTCTCCGGGGTACGCTTCACGACCAGGTGGACGCCGCATCAACAATGACAATTGGCGGTAAGCCTGAGCCTGGCGAGACAAATCGTCATACACGATCAAGGCGTGTTCGCCTTTGTACATGAAGTACTCGGCCATCGCGGTCCCCGAATACGGCGCGATGTATTGCAGCGGTGCCGGAGTACTGGCACCCGACATAATGACGGTGGTGTAGTCCATGGCGCCGTGCTGCCGGAGAGCTTCGATGACGTTCGCCACCGACGAATCCTTTTGCCCGACGGCGACGTAAAAACATTTCACACCAGAATCACGTTGATTCAGAATCGCGTCGATCGCGATAGCCGTTTTGCCAGTTTTTCGGTCACCAATGATCAATTCACGCTGGCCTCGACCAATCGGAGTCATGGCATCGATGGGCTTCAATCCGGTTTGCAGTGGCTCAGTGACCGGCTGCCGTTCTGCCACGCCAGGCGCCAAAGTTTCGACCGGCCGACGCTCTGTCGTTTCCAGGGGACCTTTGCCGTCTAGTGGATTGCCCAACGGATCAAGGACTCGCCCGACCACCGCATCACCTACGGGTACCGAAAGCAATTCGCCAACGCTGCGAACCTCGTCGCCCTCGTTGATCTTCAAGTAATCACCGAGAATGATGATACCGACACTATTCTCTTCCAAGTTAAAGGCCAAGCCTCGCACACCGCCGGGAAACTCAACCATTTCTCCGGCCATCACATTCGATAATCCATACACACGGGCAATTCCATCACCCACCTCTAAGACCGTACCCACTTCGCGAACGTCGATCTCAGTCTTGTATTGTTCGATTTCCCGCTGAATTACAGACGCGATTTCGTCAGCTCTAAATTTCATAGCTACATCACCCAAGGTTACTCGGTAAAGTCAATTGGTTTTTTAAGTATCGTTGGTCGTCTTGATTCTGTGCGTTTCGCCTTTAATTTCTCGACCCAATCTCACCATTTCATTTTCATTTAAAAATGAAGAACGGTTCTCCAAGCCCATCGTTCTCGCTTCTACATGAGCCTGGAGACCCGTCCCTGCTCGTCCTGAAACACCACCTCATTACTCCGAATCATCTGGCTTCGTGAACTTTTCCAAAGCACCGAACGTGGCCTGAAAAGATCTCGCCAACGTTTCGCCACGAAGTTGTTGCAGGCGGTTGGCAACGCTTCCATCGAACACCAAGTCTCCAGCTCGGACCACAATCCCACCGAGCAAGTTCGGATCCACCTGGTAGGTGACCGTGATTTCAGAACCGACGGTATTTCTCACTCGTTGTTCGACACGTTGGGCCACCTCGCCCGCCAGAGGCTCTGCACTACTCACCGTGATTTCCATCAAACCACGAGCTTCGCTGTCCAGACAGCGAGCTGCCACACAAATCTGACTCAAACAATCAAGCCGCTCATGTTGGCAAACCACTTTCAGGAACGTTAACAACTGTTCGGACATTTGCGAGGCAAACACCCTATCTAACAGAAGTATCTTGTCGGCCACCGACACGCGCGGGGTCGAGAGAACGTCATCGAAATCGGGAAATTGATGCAACACTTCTTGTATGAGCGACTCGAATTCGGCCAAGACATCCGCCGTATTGCCAGCTTGATTGGTCGTCCCCAACAACGCTTTCCCATAGACCCAGCCGATTTGCTCGCGCCCGATATCCAATCCGTGCTGTTGGTTAGAATTCTCTGCCATGACCTGTGATGGATTTCTGTTACGAGTTAAAAATGTCGTATTGGTGGCTTTTAACCACTGCATTTACATCGCGATTCATTTCGACGGCTTCCATCCGTCCAAACGACCACACTCAAAGTGAACCATTCACTTCTTCGGTCACGCTCGATTCCGTCAAACGTGCTGACCGCCTGACTACCAATGAAAACCACCACGACGGCGGCTGCCAAAACGATCCCAGCACGAATGACCACACCTGCAACCTAACCTTGCAGATTCGGCTAATGACGTGCCATTCGGGTGCGGCTTCTAATTTAACGATTGCGGGCCAGGAAGGTTTTCCATAGCCTCTTGGACCAAGTTGGCATGGTCTGCCGAATTGATCTCTTTTTTCACCACATTGCGCGCCAGTCCAAACGCCATATCAACACTACTCTGCTTGAGCTCGTGAAGCGCCTCGTACTTGGCGAGCTCGATGTCTCGCAACGCCCGACTCCGTTCTTCGTTAGCTGCTTCCTGAGCTTCAGCAACGATTCGCTGCTTCGTGGCATCGGCATCACGACGAGCCTCGTCAAGCATCGCTCGCACTTCTTCGGCGGCGGCATTCAATTTCGCATCGTATTCAGACGAAATCTTCTGCGCTTCGTCTTTAATCCGTTGGGCTTCCTCGATACTGCCTGCAATCGCCTGCTCCCGCTTGTCGAGCCCTGCCATGATCGGCCCCCAAGCGAATTTCGTGAGGATAGCCAACAGCAACAGGAACACCACAAACGTCCAAACGGCCAAATCCGATTTGACCTCACTGGGATCTTCCAATGTAGCTCCGGGGTTGCCGTGCGAAAGATCGAATTCATTGTGATGTCCATGAGCACCACCATGATCGCCGTGACCTGCTTCGCCGTGAGCCCCATCATGGCCGTCTTCGTCAGCATGATGCTCGCTATCGGCGTGCTCGTCATGGTGTTCGTCCGCAGGGGACTCATCGCTTACAGGTGCCGCATCATCACCGCGTAGCGGTACTGCAAGTGACAGAGACACGAACATCGCAATTGTCAGCGCGGCAAAAGCCGCAAAACTCAATCGGCCCATCAAAGCAAACCCTTTCCCAATGGACTACTTTCGAAGCTAAAAGCTGGCTACGTTAACCCCAAGGGTTCTGTTGCGAACAAATAAACAAGGCATAAAAAGTAAAACCTTCGATCAACGCGGCCGCGATGATCATCGCCGTCTGAATATTGTTGGCGACCTCAGGTTGACGCGCCATGCTCTCCAAGGCACACCCGGCCAGACGCCCGATACCGTATCCTGCTCCGATACAGACCAGACCGGCACCAAACGCACCGGAAAAACTGGTGCCACCATCGCCCTGAGCGAACGCCGGGCTGGCGAGCACAAATACCACTGCAATCACCAAAAATACAACACTGCTAAGCTTGCTCACGGCAACATTCTCCTCTCAAAAAGCAACTCTTCCTGACAACCGCCCCGTCGTCGGCTCGCTAATGCTTGTGCGTTGCGGCACCAATAAACAAGGCGGACAAAAACGTAAAAATATAAGCTTGCAAAAATGCTACAAACAACTCTAAACAACTAAACAAAGTAGAACAAACCACGGCGATAACAGCCGTCAGGCCCCAACTGGGACTCAAGGCCCCTTCGAGGCTAAAAGCAAGATTCATGATGCCTAACAACACGACGTGTCCTGCGACCATATTAGCCAACAAACGAACGCCAAGCACACCATGCTTGATCAACATCCCAGCAACTTCAATCACATAAATCATGGGTATCAGCAAGACCGCCATGTAGATCGGTAGACCCATTTGAGGAATCAGCTGACCAAACACGACCCCTTGTGGCCCGAATTTCAAAATCCCGAATATCCAGCCAGTCAGTAGTGTCACACCGGCCATCGCCAACGTCACGGCAAACGCACCGGTTGGTGCACCTGCCCACGGCAGCATTCCGAAGAGGTTACACCCCAGGACAAACAAAAAGACAGTCCACAAAAGAGGCACGAATTTGTCAGCACCGTGACCGATCGCGGGGCGGACTACCTGGTCACGCAGGAACAACAAGACGGCTTCTAACAGATTCCATAACCTGCCCATAGGACGTCCACCAGAAGCCATCCGTGGAGCCAGCCAGCCGCAAAAAACGACCACCAGAATCAAGGCCACCACCAGCTCAATCACCATGAACTTCGAGAGGGCGAAACCGGATTCTTTTTCATAGAGATTCTTCAGTTTTCCACCAAAAACCTGCGGAACGAGAACCTTTCCGTCCAGCGCTCGGTTGTAGCCTTCAATCTTTTGAGGTGCCCACTCTTGGTTGTACTCCGCAAAAGAGGCAGCAGTTTCGCGAATCGTCGGCCATTCTTCTCGCCAGTTACACGAATCCTTTCCCAATTGCTCGTTAAACCAATCTTGAGATTCCAAGTAACTCGCAAAGGGCGTGTTGGCATGGTGATGGTCTGCGTGCTTCCAGTGCTCGTAGTCGGACTTCAGCTCCGACCAAGCCGGCATCTGGGCTTCCTTTTCGACTAGCTTCGCATAGACCTGTTCGGCTTCCCACAACTGGTACTCCGGATCAAGTTTCACCCAAAACTCCTCAAAGTCCTCCCGTGCCGGACGTTCGGACCTCCAAAGGAATTTGGGAACCTCAAAGTAGTAGCTGTCTTTAATGTGAAGTATCGCGGAAGCCATCGTTTAGTTGTGTGCTTTGCTACGACGGTGAATGTTCAAGAGCCAAAAAACACTGAAAGGTTGCGAGGTTGATCTGAATTCGTTTCGTAATGATTTATGAATTATGATTTATGATTTAGTGAACGGCCTGGAACGACGATTTGAGCCGAACCACGAGCAAAGTTTCCACGACCAATGTGATCAGGTAGTAGACCAGAATCATGCCGAAAACCTCGGCCTGAGCCAAGGGGCCTCCTACCGCCTGGGCCAAGAAAATTCCCACAGCGAAGGGGACACCGGTTCTCACAGCTATCGCCAGAAACATTCCTGCAACCGCGTTGTCCGTTCCCTGCATGAGCTGAGTCAAAATCAGAGCCGCAGTGGAAGCGCCCCAACAGACCGCTGCAGCGATTAATGCCGCAAAAACTCCGGAAACACCGTGGCGAGAATATCCGAACCAAAGAAACACCGGCAAAACCAATAGAACACTTGCCGCCAAAAACAAACACGATTGAACCAGCCGCCGGCGCTGCGGCGACCGGCGCCCGCCAACGGGGTCGCCGTCACTTCCGTCAATCGTTCCTCTTTCGTCAATCACCGCAGTTGCGTGTTCGAATTTAATTCCGGTTGGTTGACGTTGGTTCCGCACCAGTCATCTTGAGCAAGTACCAAATACCGGCAACATTGCCGAATATAAAACCACCCATTCCAAGAAACTGAGTTTCCCACCGTTCATCGAGCCACTGCCCGAAAATGCCAGGCAATACCATCATGATGGCAATCGTCGTAATACGAGCAGCCCATTCACTACCAACCGCAAGCGGATGGCGTGACGTAGACCTTGGCGTTTCAGCGGAATCGTCCGCTGACCTGTTCGTTCCTGGCCCAAAAAGCCCCCCTCGGTCCTGCGAGTGACCGGGACTGGCCCTGTGCACGTGATTTTGAAACTCCTCACGAGCTTCCTTTTCACGCTGACCTTCTCCCCCACAAACTTCATCCTGTGGAGGAGTACCACTTGTCTGAAAGTTGCCACCCTCTTGATCACCAACGCCGTCTGCGTGGTCGCTGCTTTCCTCGTAATCCGCCCTACCTGGGGTCAAAATTAACACCCTTGCACGGATGGCCAAGCATGCCACAAACCTACGGAAAGATGCGGTTGGCACATTGAAAAAACGCCCAACTGTCCATCGCCGAGCTATCAAAGCCAGCCAATGTAATCGAACCAGAAACGCCGGTCAACCGAAAGAAAGACTGACTTCGTGTTTTTTTTCACAAAGTCGACGCGCGGAGTGAAATAAATCTGCCTGAGACTTTTAAGAGGACTCGGATGGTTTTCAAAATTCCTGCCACAAAGTTCTCCTACTCTTCTATGCGAAGACTGATATTTCAGAAAAGAAGAACCGAGTGTGGAACTTCAAGATTTCGGACCATTCCCAAGTTATTCAGCTACGGAATCTGAGACCGGCAAAAATTTTTGACCAACCAATTCAGACGAGTCGAAGATGGACTGGAAAATATCAGACAAACGTCCGTCTCAGAGGCTAGAGACCAAAAAATGAGAGGACAGCCATCGCCAAACAGCGGTCGCAAAGTACGAGATCAAGCACCGTGCCGATGGGCCATAAAAAGACCTTACCCGTATCTATATAAAGACTTGCAACAAACACACATCCCTGGCCACCATTAAACGTTATAGTCAAAATATTGAATTTTTTTGCTTTCCTAATTAGACTCAGTGTAGACGGTGTGCTCGTTGCAATCAGTTGAATCAGACGGAACAGGGGTTACTGAGGCCAGACAAGCATAGAGGTCGAGATCATTATCCTCTATGACATTCCCCCCATCTTTTGCTTGACCAGGCAACGCGGCACATCGCCCCACACCAACTAGGACCCACGTTAGTCAAAATGACGTGCCAGCCAATATGAGGCACGTCGTCGACGGAGGTCCATCTGTTGAGGCTAGGAATTGCACTTTGGTGCAACTGACTCACGGACGATCGACATAACGTAAATCGTTCAACCTGTGCGCAGGTCATTGAATCGCGAATGAGAGGTAGTGCATTGATTACGGCAACTTCACTTAAGGAATACACTTACAAAGATCTGGCACAACTAGCCAAGAAACAGGGCATCCGCGGATGGCACGCGATGCGAAAAGACGAATTGGTACGGGCTTTGGCTAGAGCCAGTAAACAGAGCACCCGCAGTTCGGCTAACGGCGGTGCACACACTGCAGGGCGCCAGAGAACCACCTCGGCAAACCGTAAGGGGCAAGCCGGTCCCAATGGAAAGAGGACCGTCAAAACACGCAATCGTCGGGTCCAGCAAGTCATCGACGCCGAAGAGCGGTTAAGGGACTTAGCACAACCACCGGCAAGTGCTCCGAAAAACAAGGACCGTCAGTATATCACGGAAGACAAACTGATCCTGATGGTCCGTGATCCGTTTTGGCTTCATGTATTCTGGCAGATTACTCCCGCGAGCGTTCAACGAGCACGGGCGGCTTTGGCCGAATTTTGGCACGGAGCGTCACCTATTCTACGGTTGTTAACGGTCGACGACGCCGCTGCGTCGAACATGGCAGAGACCATTGACCGTGAAATCGAAGTCCATAGTGGAGTTAACCACTGGTATATCGACCTTAAAAATCCACCCGGCACCTATCGCGTCGAAATCGGGTACCGTGGAACCGATGGCCGGTTTTATGCCGTGGCGCGTAGTAACGTGGTTTCCACACCGACTCCAGGTGGTAATGACGCAGTAGATGAAAACTGGACCGGTGTTGCCGCCGACTGCGAAAAGATTTTCGCTCGGAGTGGCGGAAGTGACAAAAATGGCAAGGGAATGGAAGTGCGAGAAATCCTGGAAGAACGCCTCCGTCGCCCTATGGGGTCTCCAGTCGTCACACGTTATGGTGCTGGTGCCGAACGCCTGCTGCGGAACGAAGGCGAGTTTAAGTTCGAAGTCGATTGTGAATTGATCGTCTATGGGGTAACGAACCCCGATGCCTACGTCACGCTAAGTGGCGATCCTGTGACACTACGGCCGGACGGTACGTTTACCGTCCGCATGCAATTGCCCAACCGCCGACAGGTTATCCCTGTAGTGTCGGACAGTTCTGATGGACTGCAACAGCAAACCATCGTACTTGCGTTGGAACGCAATACGAAGTCCATGGAACCGGTCATACGTGATCCTGACGATTAGGCAAGATGGGGACGACAAAGAGATCACACGGTGGTGGTCTCTTTAAGTCGATTCTCAACCCCAATAGCCGAGGGTGCCACTCCAAGCCCGCTGTTCGTTGGATTTGCCCGCTGATACGATGGCGGGCTATGGCTTCTTCTAGCGCAACAACGCCGATGATGAAACAGTATCAGGACGCCAAAGCGGCCTGCGGTGATGCTTTGCTGTTGTTTCGCATGGGTGACTTTTACGAACTGTTCTTCGATGATGCAAAAATTGCGGCGGAGGTTCTGGGACTAACGCTGACAAGCCGGGATAAAACAAACAATCCAATCCCAATGGCGGGATTTCCTCACCATCAATTGGACGGTTACCTTGCCAAAATCATCCAGTCAGGATTGCGAGCTGCAGTATGTGAGCAGGTAGAAGATCCTCGTCAAGCCAAAGGCTTGGTAAAACGCGAGGTAACTCGTGTGGTGTCTCCGGGTACTGTCACCGACGATGCTCTGCTGGATCCTCGTGAAAGCAACTTTCTCGCTTCGTTATTTCCATCGCCTGACGGAGAATCGGACGAACTTGGTGTGGCTTGGGTAGAGTTATCCACGGGGCGTTTTTATGCCGCTGTGTTTCGCCGAGACCGACTGGCTGACGAACTGGCGCGTATCGGGCCCTCCGAATGCTTACTTCCGGACGGCCTATCGGACTGTTTTTCATCGGGCATGATGGACGAATCCATCATGGTAACAGAACGTCCTGCGTGGTGCTTCGGATTGGCTTCGGCAGAAAAAACGCTGTCACAGCAATTTGAAACAGCAGGACTAGACGGAATGGGGATCGACGATTCCGACAGCTTGGCTGTTCAAGCTGCTGGCGCGGTTATCGAGTACCTACAGGAGACTCAAAAGGCATCACTGGCTCACATCGACCGCCTGACTCCTTACCGTACCGGCAACCAACTGGAAATCGACCAGGCAACTCGCCGAAGTCTCGAGCTCACCAGAACGATTCGGGAAGGGGCCCGCAAGGGATCATTGCTATCTGTCCTCGATCGCACCGTTACACCGATGGGTTCACGATTGATCGCAAACTGGTTGGGAACTCCTCTGACCGACGCGACACACATCGAAGATCGTCTCGATGCAGTCCAGTGGTTCCACGACAAGACGTCTTTGGCAAGTGAGTTAGCCAATCAGTTACGTGGTATTTTTGACCTGGAACGACTCGTTGCCCGTGTGACGACTGGACGCGCCAGCCCTCGTGACGTTAACTCTGTCGGGCGAACCTTAGCTCAACTTCCTCGTATCAAAGAAAAATTGTCCGAGCAGGACGTCCCGCTACTTCAACGGTTGGATGCAGATTTGGACCTGTGTGCGGAAGTACGGGACAAACTTCGAGCTGCGATTGAAGAGGAATGCCCGCTTTCGGCGCGCGAAGGTGGAATCATTCGGCCTGGATACAACGAGGAACTTGACCGGTTACGAGAACTCGCGGCAGGTGGCAAACAGTGGATCCTTCGGTACCAGGCGGATCAAGTGGCCTCGGCCGGCATTCCTAACTTGAAGGTCGGCTTCAACCGCGTGTTTGGGTATTACATTGAGGTGTCGAATGCTCAACGGGACAAAGTGCCTGAACACTACATCCGTAAGCAAACATTGAAGAATGCCGAACGGTACGTCACGCCTGAACTGAAAGAATACGAAGAAAAGGTGCTCGTGGCGGATGAGCAGGCGACCGATCTTGAGTACGAATTATTCGTCGAGCTTCGAGATACGGTAGCCGCAGCAGCTAGACGGCTACAGTCCACAGCAATGGTCTTGGCCACAGTCGACTGCCTGGTGAGCCTCGCAGAACTCGCACGCAAACGAAATTATTGCCGGCCGGTGTTTGTCGAAGAAAGCACTACCCATATCGTCGACAGTCGACATCCAGTTCTGGACGTGTTGGAACCTCAAGGTACATTTGTCCCCAATGATATCGTGCTGGAAGATGGTGAAAGCATTCAAATTATCACCGGACCCAACATGGCCGGAAAAAGCACGTACATCCGTCAAGCAGCCCTGTTGACGATTATGGCTCAGATGGGAAGTTTCGTTCCGGCTCATAAAGCCAGTTTGGGCATTGCCGACCGCGTTTTTGCGCGTGTCGGAGCAAGCGACGAGCTGAGTCGAGGACAAAGCACGTTTATGGTCGAAATGACCGAAACCGCTCGCATTCTCAATACGGCCACTCATCGCAGTCTGGTCGTCTTGGACGAGATCGGTCGGGGAACCAGTACCTATGACGGCGTGTCGTTGGCATGGGCCATCATTGAGTACATCCACGATCACATCGGTTGCCGAACGATGTTCGCCACTCACTATCATGAGTTGGCGGATTTGGAACGGTCCTTACCCTCCGCCAAGAACTTCAACGTCACCGTCAAAGAGTGGGAAGACAAAATCGTTTTTCTACATAAAATCGTGCCTGGGGCCGCGGACAAAAGCTACGGTATTCACGTAGCCCGTTTGGCCGGTGTCCCTCGGGAAGTGAACGAGCGAGCCAAAGATATTCTCGCAGAATTAGAAGCGGAACACTTGGATAGCCACGGCCAACCGAAGATCGCTCGAGGGACCAAACAAGAAGGTGGCTTGCAGTTAAGTTTGTTTGGATTTGCTGATCACCCCATCCTGGACGAAATCGCCCAACAGGACCTGAACAACCTGACTCCTCTAGACGCCCAGCAATTACTCCACCAGTGGCAAAAACAGTTAGCTCATCGCACCCGGACCTGAAGAACAGGAAAATGACTGCCAAGCGCTCATTTCCCTCCTTAAAAAATCTCCATGGAGACTTCCGTCTCCTCGGCCGCACTCCAGAGCTCCACAGAACTATGATGACCGTTATAACTCCACCGCCGTCGGAACATCCAACGCTTGACACAACCACAGCTCTTACTATTATGAATTTAGGAGTAGTTTTTTTACACCTTTCACTGCCGAGACTCGTGACCCTCAGTAGAACCAGTACGATCTAGTTCAAGGACAGCTGCTGAAAGCTGCTCGTTAGAGCCCTGTCAAAATAACCGTTCTGTGCAGTTCACCGTAGAAGGTGGCTGGCAAGTGGTTTTTCTGACAGGGTTTTTTATTTCGAAAACCGGTCATTATTTCATTTCTGGGAAGTTTCTTGAGAGTACGCCAATGTAGGTCAACGCTTTTTACATTTGTGGACATCGACTGAATTTTTGCTTGTCGCCAATGGGGATTGTCGGCGAGCGGGTGCTACCAACGCTCACTTGTTGTTTGTTTCGATCTGACAGTTTCGATCTGACAACTGGTCATTCGTGAAGCAGCACCAACCGAAATGAAATGACACGTGTGACCTAGACAAGGGTTCCCGAATGAAATCAACCATTCATGGGTTGAATCAGCTTGCTGTCGGCAGGCTGACAATTGCCAGCTTTTTCCTGTGGTTCGTGTTGCAAACGCTTGGTAGTGCGCAAAACACGCATCCTCCTTTAAGAACCATCTGGGCTCGCCCAGGCGATACCACGTTCGAAGGAGGTGGAACCATCCACTACGATGGTCCCTTAAGTGACGCTGGCAGCGCCTTTGACATCCATGTCAATATCGGGGCAGGGCTGACACAGAGCCAGGCCGCCCATTTCAATTCCGCAGAACAATTCTGGGAAAGCAAGATCAATGGATATCAGCCCGGCATCACTTTGACCGGGGTCACCATCAATGCCTCAGCTTCACTCATTGATGGGCCAGGAAATGTTTTAGGACAAGCTGGGCCTACTTCGACGCAGACCCAAGGCGGTTTCACTCTTTCGACAAACGGGATCATGAAGTTTGACACTGCTGACCTGCCGGCTCTCGAAAGCAGCGGTAGCCTATCGGATGTAGTATTGCACGAAATGGCACACGTCTTGGGAATTGGCAACCTGTGGGACTTTGGCGTCAACAACCTTTACAACAATAACGGTCAGTACACAGGAACGAACGGACTGAACCGTTACCGGAGCGAATTCAACCAGCCCACGGCCACCCATATTCCAGTGGAGCTTGGGGGTGGAGCCGGTACACAGCACGGCCACTGGGACGAAGTCAACGGAGGAGACATTCTTACCGGAGTCACCGACTCACAGGGACGTGACATGCGAAATGAACTAATGACCGGTTGGTTGGACACGCCAACGTTTTTGGCTGGGTTTACGATTCAATCGCTGTCGGATTTAGGCTATGAGGTGGTACCGGAACCGAGCGGTGCATCGCTCATCCTGGGGTTCTCATTGGCACTATTTGCCGCGTTTCGTCCACACCGCTAGAAGTGATTACTGGGCACAGACTGCGCTATCCAACTTGGATGCCTGACCTGTGAGATAAGAACAGGCCAAAGGCCCGGCTGCCTCTGACGGATACCTGTGGCGACTCGCTGCACCTCTTTCCCTTCAGTTAGCTCATTGCGATTCGACCCGTTGGAGATTGCGCCGAGCCGATGCATGCGCTGGATCAAGGGCGAGCGCTGCACGGAATTGCCTCAATGCAGCTTCTAGATCTCCGGTTTGCTCTAAAGCGACTCCCAGGTTGTTATGGACAGCCGGAAGATTCGAATCCAAACGAATGACCTCCCGGTACAGCTGAATGGCCTCTTTCAGACGTTTCGCTCGGTGAAACATCAAAGCCAAATTGTACTTCGGCTGGGACGCTGCTGGCTGCAACCGAACAGCTTCTCGATAGTGCACCACTGCCTCGTCAATCAGCGATTGGGAAGCCAAAATGTTACCTGCCTGATTGTGAGCGTCCACATTTTCCGGTTCCACTTGAATCAGCTGTCGATAAGTTGCCAGGGCTCCCTCTAAATCACCTTGTTGTCTCTGTAGTCTGGCGAACTGTTGTAAAAGGGCCTTCGAGTGAGGGGACGCAGAAAGGGCTTGACGGACGAGCTTCATGCCCTCCAATTCCTGTTTTGTCTCGGCCAAAACTTCCGAAAGATTAATCACAGCATCATACAATTCAGGATCGAGCATGACAGCCTTTTGATATGCGGCCAAGGCTTCCTCTAACTGCCCCATCTGGTGCAACCCTGCGCCCAACATGTTCACATAAGTGGCGTCCTCGGGACCGTAGAAAACGGCGCGACGAAAATGGTCAACCGCCGTCTGCAATTGCCCCGCCTTCAAAAGTTCGTTGCCCAGCTTGGCATGGACATCTGCATTGACTTCATTGGCTTCCAGGCACTTGCGATAGGCGTCGATCGCTAGATTTGGCTGATTGTTAGCGGACAGCGCCAACCCGAGATTCTTCAGGATGACTGGATGATTAGAGTGGATGGACAGAGCCTCTTCAAACACAGCAATGGATTCCGAAAGTCGCTCCGCCGCATGTAAAGCGACTCCCAGATTGTTAAACGGCTCGATGTCGTCCCCGTCGATTTTCCTAGCGGTACGAAAATGCGATATCGCTTCGTCCAGTTTTCCTTGACCCTGTAGCACGACTCCTAAATCGGTGTGCATCACCGTATTGTCTACGGTTACTTCGACGGCCTGACGGAACAATGTTTCACTGTTCTTCCAGTGACCAATCTGACACCAAGTTAATGTTGCGCAGGCAACTATCACCAACGGAGCGACAAAACAGAAGAGCCGCCTTAAGAATGGCCTCACAGCGATAACCTCACACAACCCAAATACCAGCATGACCAGCAGACCCAGCATCGGTACATACATGTAACGGTCTGCTATGGAATGATTGCCGATGTGCACTAACCCAATCACGGGAACCAGTGTCCCCAGAAACCAAAGCCAGCCAACCGTCAGAGCGCGTTGTTTTTGCCACCACCAAATCGCGACACTGATGGATATGAGGAGTGCCAAGGCAATCACCCAGTCGTGCGTCTGCCACATTCCTTGTCGATAGGGGTAGAGGACAGCCAAATCGACTGGCCAAAACAACTTCGCAAAATATCTCGCATACGAAACCACGACATTAACGATCCGCTCATCCAATGCGACGGACTTTACGGCCCCACCCTGTTTTTGTGCGTAATACGTAATCACACAAGAAAATGCTACGACGACGAACATGGGAAGCTTTTCAGCCACATATTTATTCCAAGCTTGGAGAGGACGCTGCAGAGGCCAATAGTCCAGCAGTAGCAATAAAAACGGTGCGGTAACTAGCATGGGTTTGGCCATGAGCCCAAGCACAAGACACGTGAAAGACACCCAATACCAACGATGTTTCCAGACCCGACTGAACAAGTCGACCAGATTGGCCCCACTCTGTTCGGCACTCCCGGCCCAGGACAAATATGCCAACATACTCAGAAGCCAAAACATAGAACTAAGTACATCTTTACGTTCTGCGATCCAGGCAACGGATTCCACATGCAGTGGATGCAGGGCAAATATGGCAGCGACGAAACCGGCGGTCCACGACGTTCCTGACATTTGACGTATCAACCAAAACGTCAACAATGAGTTCACCAAATGTATCGCCACATTCACCAAATGGTGCCAACCAGCTGCACCGTTCGAGACTCCGAACAGTGTGCAGTCCACCATGTGCGACCACCAGGTGACCGGATGCCAGTTTGCTTGCTCAATCGAAGTGACAGCCCAAATAACACTTTCGGTGGTCAATCCGTCTCGAACACGTTCATTCTCATACACGTAGACATTGTCGTCATAAATCACAAAATTAAATTCAATGACTTGTGCATAGACAGCAAACGTTGCGACGGCGACGACGGCAGATATCAGAAGATCTCGTTTGGAAACGTCGACTTTTGCCATATCGCTTTTTCGTTAGACACGCACGTTCGGTTTGCGGCTAATTTATCATGTGACGAACACTTTGTTTACCGCCCAGCCGAAGACACCAGCGCCCTTCGACTGGGCGCTAAACCACGACGTTGTCAGACTTCGCCAACGTATGTTCATCGTTTTAAGGTGGGGAGTTGCTCCAATGTAGCTTGTAAGGCTACGATTAAACTGCGTTGCGAACCGTCTGCCTTACGAATTGGGTGGTAAATCCTCACAAACGGTGCCTTCCCACCACCCGTGATTCGCGGGAGATTTCTCCGACAGCCGCAGCCGGTCGATTCCAGCAACATCAATATCCATTCACATCACCCTTGGAGGATTCCGTGTCAAACTTACTTTCGTCCAATCAAGTCGGTCAGTTCGAACGTGACAGTTTTCTGATCATCGAAGATTTTCTGGATGATGAAGAAACTGCGTTGCTACAACAATCGGCTAGGGCAGACGAAGTTTTGATGCTCAACGCACACAACGTCAAAGATGCATCCGGCAAAAATTCCAAACTTGCCCTCTGGGATCATCCCGGGGACGACATCTACGGCTTAATAGCTCGCAGCCACAGAGTCGTGGATCGAATCGAACAACTGCTGGGGGCTGAAGTCTACCACTACCATTCTACGATGATGCTGAAGGAGCCTCGAATAGGAGGTGCGTGGGAGTGGCACCAAGACTATGGCTATTGGTATCACTACGGGTGCTTGTTTCCCGACATCCTGGCCGTGATGATTGCCATCGATGCCCAGACAAAAGAGAACGGTTGTTTGCAAGTCATACGAGGCAGTCATCGACTAGGACGTCTCGATCACGTTTTGCAAACCGAATCAGGTACGACTCAACCCAGTATCGATCCAGCGCGAATCGAAGCCATTCTGGACAGGATGGAATTGGTCTATTGCGAAATGCCACCTGGTGCTGCCATCTTCTTTCACGGCAATATACTGCACCGGAGTGATGCCAATCTGAGTGACCACTCACGATGGGCTTTGCGCTGTGTCTACAACGCCGTCCACAATGACCCCTACGCCGACGTCAAGCACGCGAGATACACTCCTCTGGAAAAGGTACCTGATGAAGCGATTAAAAACGCAACGGTGCGAGGTAGCGATCCCCAAAAGGGTTATTTGTCCGAAGAAGGATTGCGAGACACCCGACCTAAGTAGTTATCTCGAAAGGCCTCGCAGCTGGCTATCGTCCCAGTGCCAACTCTAACAAATCAATCATGTACACAAGTTCCAACCGAGTCGCATTTGGTTTCTACCTCGTGATCGACTAATATTAAGTGAGAGAGTGTTGTCATGGTGTTCGAACTGCATCTCAAAAGAATTCTCCTCACGTTCATCGTGGCTCTGGGACGACTTGTTACGGCCGCAGAACCGGTGGACTTTAATCGCGACATCCGACCGTTGCTCTCCGATCGCTGTTTCGGTTGTCACGGACCCTCTACAGAAGATCGCCAGGCCGACCTTCGTCTCGACATGATGGACGAGGCGGAAGGGCCCTTTGTGGATCGCGGCGGCTATCGGGCGCTGATTCCACAGGATCTTGAGGGTAGTGGTGTATGGCAGCGCATCAGCACGACGGACAACGACATGCTGATGCCTCCACCCGACTCGCACCAAAAACCACTATCGCTCGCCGAAAAAGACCTTATCAAACGCTGGATTCTACAAGGTGCTCGATATGACAAGTTTTGGGCATTCATCCCGCCACGTTCTCAATCGCTGCCGTCCACCACAGACGCAACATGGTCGCGTAATCGACTGGACCCCTTTGTTTTGACGCAAATAGAACGTAACGGCCTGCGGCCTCAATCGGAAGCCGATCGACGAACTTTAATCCGGCGCGCTTCATTCGACCTAATCGGTTTACCTCCCACGCTCGCGGAACTCCACCGTTTTTTAGCCGACGGTTCCGAAACAGCTTACGAGCGTGCAGTCGACCGATTACTGGCCAGCCCACACTTTGGTGAACATCTGACCAAATATTGGCTAGATCTCGTTCGGTTCGCAGACACAAGTGGCTTACATCACGATCATTATCGTGAGATGACACCATACCGTGACTGGATCATCCGATCATTCAACGAAAACATGCCGTATGATCAGTTCGTAACATACCAACTCGCCGGCGATTTGTACGAAAACGCGACGATTGACCAACAGGTCGCATCTGGTTTTCATCGACTGCATCTGGTCATTGACGCAGGCACTGCGTTACCAGAGGAAAGCTTTCATCGGAATGTCATCGATCGGGTTACGTCATTTGGAACGGCCATGTTGGGCCTTACCCTGCAATGTGCGAACTGCCACGACCACAAATATGACCCTTTGAAGCAAACCGATTTCTATCAGCTGTACGCATTTTTCAACAACATTGAGTCTGCGCCGGAAACGCCAGGATCTGCGATCCACGCTCCTATGCTGCAGTTTTCGACCGCAAAACAGCGAACCGATCTGGCACAAATTCAACATCAACTCGATTCAGCCAAAGCTCAGTTGAAAAATCTCGAAGTGAAACTGAATGAGCTAAAGGCCAACATTCCCGCTGATCAACAGGAGAATTCGAAAGAAATCGCATCCCTCACGTCCGAAATTGAAACGGCACTTCAACGGATCAGTGAACGAACTGCTGTTCACGAAGAGTTAAATGAAATAGTACCCGTTACTCTGGTGATGAAGGAGCGACCGACAGTACGTCCGACGCACGTCCGTGTTCGTGGTAACTACGACCAGTTAGGCCCCCTCGTCGAACGCAACACTCCCAGTTTTTTGCCACCGCTGACTTTCGAAGGTCCTGTACCGTCACGACTCGACCTGGCCCGTTGGGTAACCGCTCCCGGCAACCCGCTGGTCGCACGGGTTACCGTCAACCGTTTTTGGCAGCAATGTTTTGGTGTGGGAATAGTCAAAACGTCCGAAGACTTTGGTGCGCAGGGCGAATGGCCCAGCCACCCTCAACTCCTCGATGACTTGGCTAGTGAATTCCTGCGCACAAAATGGAATGTCAAACAGCTACTGAGAACTCTAGTCATGTCGGCTACCTACCGGCAGACCTCGCATGCAGATCCCTTGGCATATTCTGCCGACCCGGAAAATCGTTTACTGGCCAGAGGAACACGTTTCCGCTTGGACTCAGAAATGATTCGCGACCAAGTCCTGCTGGTAAGTAGACAGCTAGTCACAACCATGCTCGGGAAAAGCGTGAAACCACCTCAACCGGCAGGACTGTGGAAAAGCGTTTCGATGCCTTCGTCCAACACCAGAGAATTTACGGCTGACACGGGCGAAAATATTTTTCGTCGGAGTGTTTACACGTTTTGGAAACGTGGAATGCCACCGCCTCAAATGACTATCCTGGACGCACCGACTCGTGAAAGCTGTATTGCCAGGCGAGAGAGAACCAATACACCTCTACAAGCATTGCTGATGATGAATGAAGAACAATACTTTTCCGCAGCCCAACAGATTGCCGGACATTTGATTGCAAATCCGACATCTTCGGAGCGTCAACGAATCACTCACGCTTTTGAAACGATGACATCACAAATACCTGACGAAGAAGAATTGGCTGCGATTTCAATGGGCCTCGCAACGCTGAAAACTGTTTACGAAAAAGATCGTGCCGCCCTTCAACAACTAACCTCAAATTGGGAACTACTAGACGATCACCAAAGGGTGGAACTGGCTGCCTATACCATCATGGTTAATACGCTGTTGAATCTAGACATCACCAAGACCCGGGAGTAATGCATGGACCCCATTCTCATTCACCAGCCATTGCAGAGTCGACGACAGTTTCTGCGACAAAGTGGCATGGGGTTGGGGGCCACGGCAATGGCCACCTTGCTCCCTCGAGACGGCGCAGCAGCGGTCATTGAACACCCACACTTCACGCCTCAAATCAAGCGAGTGATTTTCTTGTTCATGGCGGGTGCCCCCAGCCAACTCGACCTCTTCGACTACAAACCTGATCTGGCCAAGCATTTCCAACAGCCTCTTCCTCCCGAAGTCCGTGATGGACAACGTCTGACGGCGATGACCAAGGATGGAAAACATCTTATCCAACCGTCCATGTTTCAATTTTCCCAACAGGGCGAATGTGGCATGTGGTGGAGCAACTTACTTCCACATATGGCAAACGCTGTAGATGATCTGTGTGTCATCCGTTCAATGCATACGGACGCCATCAATCACGACCCGGGAAAGACGTTGGTAAATACAGGCTCAGAAATTCCGGGAAATCCAAGTTTGGGAGCCTGGCTGAGCTATGGCCTGGGATCTCTCAACAGGAACCTACCTGATTTCATCGTGCTGACTTCGGCGTTCTGGTCTGGCGACCAACAAAACGTGCAATCATTGTACAAGCGACTGTGGGGCAATGGATTTCTGCCGTCCCAACATCAGGGAGTCTTGTTCCAATCGGCCGGTGACCCCGTACTATTTTTGTCGAACCCTTCTGGTGTCACTCGAACCAGCCGTGAGAAAATGCTCGACCTGGTAACCGCACTGAATCGCAAACACGCGGCAGAAATCGGCGACCCGGAAATCCATACGACCATCGCTCAACAGGAAATGGCCTTCCGCATGCAAGCATCGGTCCCACAACTTTCCGACCTATCGGCGGAACCTCAGCATGTGCTCGATTCATACGGCCCCGAAGTTCACAAATCAGGATCGTATGCACGAAACTGTCTTTTGGCCCGTCGCATGGTCGAACGCGATGTACGCTTTGTGCAAGTGTATCATCGAGGCTGGGATCACCATGTAAACTTACCTCGAAAAATGCGTGGGCAATGTCAAGACATTGACCAGCCCACTGCGGCTTTACTGAAGGATCTCAAAACGCGAGGCCTGCTGAAAGATACTCTGGTCGTCTTCGGTGGCGAATTTGGCAGAACCGTCTACGGCCAAGGCACTCAAAGCATGACGGATTATGGACGTGACCATCATCCACGTTGCTTCACGGCCTGGCTGGCGGGGGGCGGAGTCCAAGGCGGAATCGTCCACGGCCAGACCGACGAATACAGTTACAATATCGTGGACAAGAACGGTCAGAAAACGACTCGCTTCGAAGACGATGCCGTTCACGTACGCGATCTGAACGCCACCATCCTCTATCTGTTGGGGATCGACCACAATCAGCTTACTTTTTCATTCCAAGGCTTAGACCACAGGCCCACCGGCGTTAAAGAAGCTCATGTTGTGGAAAAGATCCTGGTGTAAGCGGTGTCCCACCCTAGCTGAGACTTTCACGAAGACAAGTTCCCACTGAAAAATGACCGACGCCTTAACCTGTGTCGGCGTTTTGGTTCTTGTGCTAGACATCCTGCCGTCGTCAGCGCGGAATTCTGCCGTACCACTTGCAATCACAGCGAGTCCTGATGCACCTGCGCGGGAACACTTCACGCTGGGTCGCAAGGATGAATGCCTATACCGGAAAGCGGTTCGGACATTTCTTATGAGTCGGGTCCAAAATCCAGTAAACGCACATGTTTTCATAGCCGCAAACATGTGCTGGCATAATTCTTTTTCTGGAAAGTATGCCAACAAGGGAAAAGGTAGGGAGGCTCGTAGGAGCAGTAGCGAGAACGGTTCACATGGCCGGTCTACCCATTCCAGTCAAGGGCTCAAGCACGGCCCTCTTTTGATGAAGCGTTGCACACCGTTCACCCACTACACGGAACGTGTCCCCGAGTGAGGTTGGCGAATGGAAAGAAAACGTCGTGAGCCATAGCAACGGTTCACACCGACGGCAACCACGGCAGGACCAGCAGAACATACAACACGGCCATCACAATCTGCATCACCGCAAACGGTACGGCCAGTTTCACAAACCCGGCAAACGAGAGCGACAATTGATTCTTGTGGATAACGGTGACAGCAACCAATGTTGAGGCCGAACCTATGGGAGTGATATTGCCACCCAAGTTGGCTCCAAAGATCACCGACCACCACAACAACGAATCGGACGGCTCTTGCAACTGCGCAAGAATCTTGGCCAGCATGGCTGCTAGAGGAATGTTATCGGTGACCGAGCTGAATCCGGCCGAGGCCAACAACAGAGCGGAAGTTCCCCCCCAGTGTCCCCAACCAATTAAGTGCTCGACACCATGGCCGATCAATTCCAAAACCAGGGCATATTCCATGACATAGATCACAACAAATAGGGCCATGAAAAATCCAATCAAATCCCAATCGACAGCCCGATAGAACTCGTGCACTTCGGACTTATAGCGAAGCAACATCACGCCGGCAAAAGCAAGAGCGACGTACCCCATGTCCAGATTACGAATCCATGGCAGGATGGATGTCGTGGCGATCGTGAGAATGAACAGCCCGAGCATGACGGCTCCGAACCAAAAGAATCCCCAACTGTGGATGCCGTCCTTTTCGTCAAATCCCGCAACCAACTCGCGCGCCGCGGCACGCTCCTCTTCAGAGCTCAAACGCTGTATCCGAAACATCCGGGCGCCCATCCATAACGTGGCCCAGGTCGCCAGGACCACATAAGGGGCACTTTTGACGAAAAACGCTGCAAAAGTGATGCCCGCCGTCGTCCCCACTAAGATATTCGGCACCGAACTGATCAGCGTGAGCAAGCCGCCAATATTGGTGAGCAGGCCTTCGATCAGCAAAAACCCCAAGAGCTTATCACGTTGTCCAAGTCGTTCCAAGGAAACGGCTGTCAGTGATCCGATGATGATCATCGCGGTAACATTGTTAAGCACTGCCGAAAACACAACCGTCATGATGCCGTAGAAGTACAACAACATCACCGGATCGCCTTGTGACGCCTTGGTCACCTTAATGGCAATCCATGTGAATAACCCTGAGCGGCTGGTCACATCCACAAAGAGGCTGGAGCCAAGAATAATAGCGATCACACCCCAATCGATGGCCGGAATATAAACCGGCATCAAGATACGATGCCCGTCCACATGCAGCGGATGCTCTTCGTGATGCGAACGGTGTTGTGCATCAACCGCCGGAATCTCAATGGCCTCATGACCACCTTCGTGGTCATCCAGATAGACCGCCTCCATCGAAGGATGGTCCACAACATGGTGACTTCCCACCACAATACGGTCGAACGGCAGAATTCCGAATGCGGCTGCGAAAAACAGCGAGATCAAAGCAAAAACACCGGCAATGATCGACTTCTTGGCGTGAATTTTTTCTTCCAGCGCCAAACAGGCAATCAATGCCACGAGGACCACCGCAAAAAACAGGGTGACTGCCCCGGATGGTGATTCGGTAGATGCTAAAAGAAACTGATTCATCAAATCAACAATAATGGTATGTGACGCAGCTCGACAGCTAACGGATAAGCCAAACCGTGCATCGCCAGCTGGTCCTCGTCTTTCGTATTCATCACTAACAGGTGAACGTCATGTTCAGCGACAAGCCGTTTATATTCGCTGAGGTGATGTCCTACCACGATGACTTCGTCGACGGCAACGGGAAACTGCCGCTCTTGAAGCGCCTGCCGGCAGGAAGTGATGTAGTCATGAGGTTCCTTCAACAACTGTTGGTGAATGGCTGTTCTGGCTTCCTGGGAATCAATGGATGGTAGTTTTTCGATGACCTTCATATAGCGATCAAAGGTTTGCTGGTCTTCCACATGCGTCAAGGTAAGCTTACCGTTCTCTAACGTCATCGCAACCGCAACATTGACCAGCCGATCATCTCCGGCCAAATGGTCCGTAATGGCGATCACATGCATCGTCCCATCCCAAGTTTGCGGTTCGATTTCTCCCGAAAATGGATGAGGCATTAGTAAAACGGGGTACGACATCACTTGCGTCAGCACATCGACATGTGTGCCTAAACTGTAAGGATGCTCATGAGCCGGCATCCTCAGATTGCGATAGGTAACGATCAAATCTGGCTGCAGGCCTTGCAGTTGCTGCAACAGATCGCCAACGCCATCAAAATCATCTCCGGCAAGCGATACATATTCCGGCTCGTGATCCGCCAACACACGCAAAAACCGCCTAACGCGATTGGCAAAAGTCTCGGCATCGTCGGCACCCAGGTCAGACACCAGGGCAATCTTTTGGACGCTGACGGCATCGTACACATACGGAGTCTTTGCCGCCGACCGAAATACACTCTCGAACTGATCAATTTTAGTCATGCGGTTTGGTACTGGATATCTTGTGGACGAGTATGCCGGTGTGTGGTGGTATCACAGCAGTTCATTCCCTACGTACCGCTGTAAGTTCATTTTACACATTGTTTACCGCCCAGACGACGCCGGTACCTTCCTATGGACGGTAAAGCATTCACTCACCATGTGACAAGCGTAGGAATGTCTCGGCAAAGTGGTGCGATCCCAATCAGAACCGACGGTACCGACTAGCACCATTGGCCCAATCGAAACGTCAAACCTAAGATTCCACCCGTTGGTCAAACCACATTCCGAGTTCATGGTTGTAGGTCTCTTGAACTGGGTCAAACTCAAACGTATGAGTCGCTTCAGGATAATCGAGGACGGTCAGCTGTGATCCAGCGACATCCTGGATAAACTGGCGAACTCGATGGACATCTATGATGCGATCTTTTCCCGCCAATGCCAATAGCAATGGACAATGTACCTGCCAAGGCATCTCTATCGCTTTCTGAGTGAGACGAAGATCTTCTCGCGCGAATCGCACGGTAATCTTGCGAAGCGTTAAAGGATCGACTTGAATGTATTGCTGCCATTCAGGTGAAGCGGTAAACAAAGCGGGATCTTCTAAAGGAATCGTCACTCGCCGCTTATGTAACGTCGTCCGCGCTGCGAGTTTCAACGCTATCCGCTGCCAGGAATTCGCACCTCTCAAAGCATACAAGCCCGGCGAAATCAACACCAACCCGTTTACTAATTGGGGGTGCATGCGTGCGACGGAAACTGCCAACTTACCTCCCCAACTGATGCCTACGAGCACTCTCGGGTGGGAAGCAGGCAGATTCGCCAAGTAGCCCTCAACGTCGCGAATCCAGGTGAACCATTGATCGACGTCTCCTCGAGAAACAGGGTTCAAACCTGAGCCTCGCCGGTCCAGCATATGAACTTCCCAACCGCGCTCAGCCAAAGCGCTGCAAGTTGGCTCATACCAACCTCCGTGGCTGATAATGCCATGCAACAAGACCACCTGGCCTATTGGTTGCGGAGGGCTCCAAACACGCGCCCCCAGCAGTACTCCGTCGTCGGCTTGGTAATGCACAATGTGCGGCAGAAAATCGGCCATGTTGAACTCACTCGATCACATAGGTCTGGCAAATCGACGCGAGGTCCCGCAATCTGTCTGGCAGCACGTTGACTCCTAGTCCGCCACGCTCGATCGCTGCTGCGCGACCTCCGTAAGAAAAGGTCATATCTTCAGCCGTGAGCGGATGCCTGAGAATGTGACGATCGTATGATCCTTCGAGGTAGGCGATGTTGGCAACGGAGGTGGCAAAGTGCCGACCGGCCGCCGACAAAATGCTCGACTCACCAGGATGGCAACCCAACTGGTAGCCAAGGCCGGCTTGCTTCGCCAAGGCGGCCAGGCGCAGACTACTCAGGAACCCACCACATTTCGAAAGACGAATATTGAACAGGTCGCACGTCTGGTCTTGAATCGCTCTCACAGCATCGTACTCACTGGTCAAAGACTCGTCCAACATCACGCGCACGGGAAGATTTCGACGAAATTTCGCCAAGACGGCTACATCTCGGTGTGGGACAGGCTGTTCCAACGAAGTAATTGAGCATGCCAGCAGCGGTTCCGCGCGTGCGCACAGCTCGTCAGGCTTCCAAGCCTCATTGGCGTCCAATCTCAAGTCCATCCGCTGCCCCAACCAGCGTCTAAGCCGCCTCAGTCTGAGCGAGTCATCTACCCCGGGCATCCCCACCTTAATCTTGCATTGAGCGAATCCATAGGCGCGCATTTTGATCGCGGACCAGCCTTCTCGCTGCCTTGTTTCGGCGGTGATAACGCCTGAGTAGCGAACTTCATGAAAATTGCCTCGCACGGCAGCAGCGTCTGCATAATGATGCGTCACCGCGCTCATGGGTTGGTCCCACATTTTCCCGAAGGCATCCAGGATACTTAGCTCCACGGCACACCGTAGTGCGTTGCCATAGCATCCTCGCGGATCTTCATGAGGAGGAGGAAGTTGTATCGCAAGACACATGGCGATCACATCCGACCAATCCGTACAGTCCTGGTTAAGTTGCCGATCGATTCCAGCCACGGAAAGTTGCTTTACGGCACCAGAGACAGATTCTCCGGTCACGTACGTTCGCGGGACACCTTCTCCCCAGCCAACGGTCCCGTCCGACAGAGTACAAGAAACGAGGATATTCTCGCTATCTGACCGTTGAAAAGACGCATGCCGAATCGGGCGTTTCAACGGAAGACACAGTCGATAGATGGTCAACTCACGGACTTGCACAGGATTACATCTTTGCTGCCGGAGTGGCATCCCCCTAGTCAGGCAGCCACAGGCTTTGCAGGTTGATCTTCGTCCAGAAACGCCAGTGCTTCTCGAATACCATGCTGAAAGTCCACTTGAGGCTTGTAGCCCAACAAGTCTTTGGCTTTGTCGATCGAGAAGTCCAAATTGAGTGTGAGGAATTTGATCCGAGCTTGTGTCAGCATGGGAGCTTCACTGGCGCGGCTCATGCGTGCCAAACCTTCAATGGGTCTGACAATAGCGCGGGCGACCCACTCGGGAACGCTTCCAGGCCGAGGCTTCCCCAAATAGTCTGCGATGGTTCCCACAAACTCCGATCGTGTCACTAATCGTTGGTCTCGGATATTGAAGGTGTGGCCGACGACGGCCGGGTTGTCAAGCGCCAACAGGATCGCATCTACAAGATTGCCCGCGCACGTATTATTGAGTACGCGTTTGCCGTCACCGATCAACTTCATCTTGCCGGCCCGGATACGTTCCACCAATCTGGGCACGACATGTCGATCGCCACGACCGTAAATGAAACCCGGCCTAAGGATCACAGCTGGAAATAGATGCCGGTCCATATGCTGCTTCAACAACACTTCGGCTTCGGCTTTGGTACGAGTATAGCCGTCGAGCCCAGTGATATTAACCGGTTCGGACTCGTCCGTCCCGAAATGGTGTCGCGCGTCGTAGACGCCCAAAGAACTAACTTGTACCCAGCGTTGGATACGACCTTCGGCTTGTGCTGCCGTCAACATGTGTTCAAGCGCGACAACATTAATAGCGCGATATTTTTCCGCTGGGCCCCAGTCTCCTACGTGTGCTGCCGTGTGTATGACGTAGTCCACACCCTGCAACGGTTCTTGCAAAGTCTCAGGCCGAGCCAAATCACCGTCGACAAACTCAACATCTAGGCCATCCAAGGCGGAACGATCAGCGGACGGCCGAAGCATCACACGTACCCGATACCCAGCTTCCAACAATCGCCGAGCGGCCAAATTGCCAACCATTCCCGTAGCGCCCGTTACCAGTGCGGTTGATGCGGACATCTGACAGCTCCAAAACGCTGGTCTTTTGCGAACCTCACAACTAGCCAGCGATTCGCAAGCGAGGCCGATTGACATTCCGGGACACATCGTTCGCATTCCGATTCAGTGCAACCGACTGAAAGCGGCGTAAGACTTCGTCTTCAGAAAGCAACGCATCCGTGAAGTTCGACTCCAACTGATAAACGCAGTCTTGCACCAGTCGATTATACGGTACATCGTACCCCACGTACTGAGCTAATCGTACCAATTGACCGTTGATGGCGTCCACCTCGGTCTTTCGACGTCGCTGTAGGTCACTGAGGAGCGAACGCAGAATGGGCTGAACACGATAAACCTTTTCAGCAAAATAATGAACGGCGGCCCCCAACAGCGGAGTATCCAGGTATCGAAAAGCCCACTCCATTTTGTGAACATCTGTATCTCCGGGCACTTGAGACAATCGAATTCGCACCCGCCGCAGTAATTCGAGCGACTCCTGCAACAAAGGATCACCGATGGAGTCTCTCCACCGTTGGTGTGATGCCTGGCCGGACTCAAAGCAAGTTCCTGCAAGGCACTTACTCATCCCCACCGCATTTGCAACCAACTTACTATAACGCACACCTTGAACATTTGGGTGCTCGACAACTCGCAAACCAGTGACTCGGAGAAGATTTCTAATCTGTCGGCTGGCGGGCTGATTGATTCCGTCGCGTGTCGGCCCCACAACCGTCAAGCCTGTTCGATCCAGGTTAATCGTCCCCGGTCGCACCACACTCATGTTGCAGCCTGTCACTCCAAATACCAGATTCTCACGTGCCACAAATTCTTCGAGAGCATCATCATTGATTCCGTTCTGCAACGACAGCACCAAGGCATCGTCAAGATACGGAGCAGCCTCTGTCATGGCTTGCCAAGTATCTTGTGACTTGACAGCCACCATCACTACATCCGAATTTGCGATATCGCTAGACGAAAACGTTGCTTGGACCGGAATTGGAAACATCCCCCACGTTCCCAACAAATTCACGGCCTGTCGTTCCACGAGCGATTCACCATGAGCACCTCGGGCGACCAGTACCACCTGGGCGGATGGTTCATAGTATTTGATCAAACCTCCGATCATCGAGCCGACAGCTCCTGCACCTAACACGCTGATTTTCATGGGGTGACTCATTCCAAGTTTGGTGGTTGCCGTACAGGAGTGCACGCACAAGTAAAAACCATGGCTCGCCGGTCCCCCCGAAGCGGGTGGAGGGAGGAGTATTTTCGGCCGACCAAGCTGCCGTTAAGACTCCAAGCTTTTACCAATAAGTTCGGCGAGGCGAGTGGCATTCTCACCTGTCATCATGCTAAAGTGATCACCCGGCACCTGATAGAAGTTAAATTTCGCGGTGATAAACAAATCCCACCCCAAGTCGGCGGCAATTTGCTGTCCGGAAGCTTCCATCAAAACAGACCGTTCGGCCGGACGAAAGATGTGCACCTCCTGCGCTAATTTCGGCGGTTCATAATCCATTATCGCCCGCGAGTGAGCCCGACAGACATCGATGATACGTCGAAGTCGGTCTATCGAAACATCAGGCGGAACGACTTTATGTTTGATGGCTTCGTCCAATACCGCCCGCATTCTTTCGTCCGGATGCTGGCACCGTAGCTTCTCGTAAGAAACCTTCATTTCGGCACCAGCGAAATAATTGGAAAAGTTCACCACATCGTAAAGAAATCTCGCATCATCTTCCAAGTCAACGTCGTTGAAAATCGCCGGCGTCGGTGAGTCGATCATGAGCAATTTCTCAACCTGTTCGCCATCATCCAGCAACTGCCTGGTCATTTCGTAGGCGAAAATTCCACCTGTTGACCATCCGGCCAGTAGATAAGGGCCGGAAGGCTGTACCTCGCGAATCGCCGCTAAATAGTCGCGTGCCAACTCACTTATGGAATCATGAGGTGGGACGTCGTGTTCGATTCCGCGCGCCCGCAATACGTACACCGGTTGATCCTCACCCATTTGGCGCGCCATGTCGAGATAGCAACGGACGTCCCCACCAGCAGGATGAATACAAAAAATGGGAGACTTGGTACCAGTAGACTGCAACGGCAATAGCGGCGACCAATCTGCCTCCTCAGATGCCCCAGTGGATGCTCCTTGCGATCCACCAGATTCCTCCATGATCAATGCGGAAGCAACTTCTGCCAGCCGCTCGATACTAGGTCCTTCCAGGAAGCGAGCCATAGGCACATTCAGTAGCAATTGAGACTCGATCTTGTTCTTCAACTCCATGGCCATCAAAGAATCCAAGCCAATGGAATTCAAGGGTTGTGCCCGATCGAGCTGCTCGGCATCGACACTCATGATATTGGCCAGTTCATCAGCGAAAAATTCCGCCAACATCTCTCGACGTTTCTCGACGTCTACAGACATTAACTCGGCACGAAGCTGTTCGTCGACATGACTATCCGTAGCCACAAGGCCATCTTCTGCCACACCAGCCAGCACATTTTCCAAGAACGCCGGCCGTCGACCTTTCAACAACCGTAGCATCTCGGCCCAATGGGGATCCATGACTGCTACGTTCGTCACCTTCTGGGACAAAACGGATCCCATGATCTGTAGGGCACTCTCTGCGGGAAGCAAATCCATCCCACGCGATTGAATTTGATCACTCCGCCCTCCTTCGGCCGCCATGCCAGAACCCGCCCACGGGCCCCAATTCACCGAAGTAGCCGGCATCCCCTGAGATCGTCGGTAAGCTACGAAACTGTCGAGAAACGCGTTACCTGCAGCATAGTTGCCTTGCCCTGGTGATCCCAAGAGCGCAGCCACAGACGAAAACATCAAAAAGAAATCAAGTGGCTGGTCCAACGTGGCATGGTGTAAATTCCATGTACCGTCGACTTTGACGTCCAACGCAGTACGAAACTGTTGCCATTTCATATCGAACAGGACCCCATCAGCCAATACTCCTGCAGCATGTACTACGCCGCGTAATGGCGGGCACTCGGAGGGAATTTGCTGGAGTGCCGACGACAGTGATTCCAGATTACAAACATCACCAGCCAGGATCGACACTTGCCCACCCGCTTCTCGTATGGGATTCAGCCGCTCGTCGTGAACGGAGGCTCCCCGGCGCGACATCAACAGAATGTGCCCGGCTCCTTCGCACGCCATCCATTCAGCAACCTGCAACCCAAGCGATCCAAGACCTCCAGTGATGAGGTACGCACCGTCCGATCGAAATCCTGACGCCGTGGTTGCACCTGAAACGACTTCGGTTTCACGTTCGTCAATCGACACCACAACTTTGCCGATATTCTTTCGCTGGGCCATGTAACGAAACGCATCCACAGTGTCATCCACCGCAAATTGCGTATACGCCAACGGCTGATAGTCGCCACTGGCAAAATGCGTCATCAATTCGGTAAACATTTCCTGGATATAGTCAGGTCGCTGACGAAGCATGCGATCTAAATCGATAGCAAAGTAAGACAAGTTGTCTTGAAAGGGAAGCAACCCGATCATCCGATTCTGGTAGATGTCCGTTTTGCCGATCTCCAGAAACCGCCCGTAAGCTCGCATCGATTCTAAACTTTTTGTAATGGCGTCACCCGGAAGCGAGTTCAATACGACGTCAACCCCTTGCCGATCCGTCACCGCCATGATTTCGCCAGCAAAATCCAGGGTGCGTGAATTCATCACATGCTGCACACCCAGCGACCGCAAATAGTCACGTTTCTCGTCACTTCCTGCCGTCGCAAATATCTCAGCGCCTATCTGCTGAGCGATCTGAATCGCAGCCAAGCCAACTCCACCAGCTCCCGCATGAATCAAAATCCGTTCACCCTTGGACAAATGAGCCAAGTGACACAGCGCGTAGTACGCTGTCAGGAACGTGATCGGAATGGTGCTGGCTTCGGCATGGTCGATATTGGACGGTTTGGGCACCAGTGCATAATCCGCACTGATAGCGTGAGAGGCAAAGCTGTATGGCGCGACTCCCATCACCTCGTCTCCGACTTGGAACCGGTCGACTCCGGGTCCTACAGCCGAAACAATTCCTGAGCATTCGATTCCCAACGGAACAATGTCATCCTGCAGACCGGGATAAAGTCCCATGGCCTTGAGAACATCACTAAAGTTGAGTCCTGTCGCGCGGACTTCCAGTTCAACTTGTCCCTCTTCCGGTTTTCGAGGAGAGTTAGGCTCGAACCACAACGAATCGAAACTACCAGGAGTTCCCAACCGGAGCCGGAACGGAGAGTGGGTAGGAACTTCACTGCTACGGCCCATGGCGTCCAGAGAGATGTTGTCGGAGGCAGTCGCCAACTTGGCAGCGAACCTTTTACCACTGCGAAACGCGATTTGGTCGTCCAACGACTTGTCCCCTCGACGCAATTCCTCAAACAACTCGCTGGCCATCGTCTCAACATCGGTGGCCGGATCCATGTCCAACAGCCGACAACTTTGTTGTGCATGTTCGATAGCTGCCACACGCCCCAATCCCCAGACGGCGGCCTGGAAAGGTGAAATCGCATCAGCATCGTCGAGCGATTGCGCCCCGCAAGTCACCAAAAACAGTCCTGGAGTCTCCTTCCATGCAAAACGGGCCATCTGTTGAAAAATCGTCAAAGCAGTTCCCGTACTCAACTGTCGCGATTTCTCGGGCAAGTCGATTTCAGCCGTGCAGTCGTCAACCACGTCAAGGTTCCAGAGATGCACCACACCCGCACACCGATGCGAAGCGTCGCCAGTATCAGCGAAAAGGTCATCCAGGACTTGTTGAAGGTCGTCGCCATTCGTTGGGCGGACCTGGTAATTCGTACGGTTTCCGTTTTGACCGGCTGAACGGATAAATTCCGAACCCGCCGTCACTATGGCAACCTGGTCGCCCTGTTGTTTCAATTTTTTCGCCAGACAAGAACCGACACCTAGTTCGTCGCCAAAGATCAACCAGGTCCCCAATCCCGCATCCGCATTACCGTCGTCGATAGACGATACTGTTTGTTCCGTCCATCTCACCTGGTACAGCCAGTCTTTCGGTTCTGATGATTGCTGCTGCAAGGAACGCCCCAATCGCTGCACTTGAACTCCCCGCAGCTCCACAATCACGTGACCTTCGTCATCCAACAAGAGTACGTCACCTTCAACGGTTTCCGGACTCGGACCATCATTGTCCGAAGTACGTACCGCATACGTCAGCATTGAGTCCGACAGTGGTCGCAAAATCCTAAGTCGGCGAACGCCGACGGGCATGTAGGTGTACGGACTATGAGAGCCATCCTTTTCCAAAGGTATGGCGCCAGCCATTGACTGAAACAGGGCATCTAACAGAGCTGGATGCAAGCGATAATTATCGAGTTCTTTTTTCACACTTTCAGGGAGGTTGACTTGGGCGACCGCATCCTGATCACTCCGCTGCAAGTCCTCCAAAACTTGAAATGCCGGTCCATACGACAGATTACGTTCGGCCATTCGCTGATAGAAGTCCTCAGCAGAAGTACTCGATGTCGCGCGGACTCTCACATCGTCAACATTCACGATCGTAGCATGGTCACCGTACCCTGAGACCGTTTCGGCCGGGACAATCGCACCGACGGCATGCAACGTCCAAGGGGACTCGTGATCCTCCGGATCCACCACGGAACTACTGCTAAACGTCTCGAAGGTCCGCCGCCCACCTGACTCGGGCGATAGCGTCAACTGCACCAATCGATTGTCGTCCTCGGCCAAAAACATGGCCTTTTGAATAGCGACGTTTTCCAGGACATGAGGACCGTTTCCGAAGGATTGATCGGCTGCCGCCAAAGCCTGATCGAGGTACGCAGCGGCAGGTGTGACGACAGATCCTTGTACCTGATGATCGATCAAATATGCCGGCGATCGCTGACTCCACAAATTCTCATACGTGTCCACCTCCAGCGGCGAGGCAACTCGTTGCCCCAGCAACGGATGCAAGGTCGCTGATCGAGATCCCAAAGATCCCGCCCGCCTGGGTGCACCGTCCCGGTACCAGTGTCGCGACCGTTCGAACGGGTAATGTGGCAAGCTCAGCCGTCGCCGTGGCCAAGGGTTATCAAAAGCGTCCCAGGACACATTGACTCCCAACACATACAGCGAGGCAAGGCTATCCAACATGACTTGCCAATCATTTTGACCTTGCCGCAATGAAGGCAACCAAAGCACTTCCAGGTCGGGCTGACACCGTCGACCCATTCCCAACAAGCTGGCCGTGGGACCGATTTCCAAAATCGCGTCCAACTCCTGCCCAGCCAATTGTCGCATGCCATCAGCAAAACGTACGGTGTGGCGGACATGGTCGCGCCAATAGCGGGCGTCGGGTGGTTCGCTATCCAGGATCCTCCCGGTCAGGTTGGAAGCGATAGGTATCCGAGGCCGGCCGTAGGGTACTACACGCGCCAACTGCTCAAATTCGTCAAGCATGGGGTCCATGAGGGGCGAATGGAAGGCATGCGAAACCGTGAGCGGACGAGATTCAATACCTTTTTCGGAAAATTGCTGCAGCAGCTTTTCTACGACGCCGGTTTCGCCGGAGATGACCGTGTTTTCCGGACCGTTTGCAGCGGCGATATCCACCACTTCATGATGTTCATCAATCGCTGCTGCCACTTGTTCAAAACCGGCAAAGACCACCGCCATACTTCCCTGAAGTGGAAGTTGTTGCATCAGCCGTGCCCGGTGCGCAATCAGCCGCAAACCGTCTTCTGGCGTAAACACGTCAGCCACACAACACGCCACGTACTCGCCGACACTGTGTCCCAATACGATCACAGGTTCCACACCCCACGACCGCCACAATTGCGACAGGGCGTATTCAATCGCAAACAGCGCGGGTTGCGTGTAAGCAGTTTGATCCAACAGCGAATTTCCCGTGTCATCGGGATAGAGCACAGACAACAGCGGTTGCCCAACCGCTTCAAAAAACGTCTGATCCAACCGATCGATGGTTTCTCGAAAAACCGGATGTGACTCGTACAGGCTCTGCCCCATGCCAACGTACTGAGCCCCTTGCCCAGTAAACACCATCGCGACTCGAGGTCGACTAACCACACGAACCTGACCGCGTTTGACCCCCGCTCCCAATTTGCCGCTCGTCGCTTTCCCGAGCCGCTGTTGCAGTTCTTCGCGATCGCCAGCTGTAATCGTTAATCGCTGATTAAAGTGAGTCCGCCCAGCATTCGCCGAATAACAAACATCGGGTAATGTCACCTGAGGGTTTTCTTCGAGAAATGCCTGATAACGCCGAATAGAATCGTCCAGCGCCGTCTCAGTTTTTGCAGAGACAGTCAAAAGGTGTAGTGGTCGATCACGCTGTGGTCCTTCTACCCTTCGTTCCGACCCCTCTTCCAGGATAACGTGCGCGTTGGCTCCACCGAAACCAAAGGAGCTCACCCCGGCGATCCGTGGCTGCCCATCGGTCGTCCACGCCAAAGACTCCGACGGAATCTCGATGCGTGTTCCAGCGAGCTGGATATTCGGGTTGAGCTGTTTCAAGTGCGTCTGTCCGGGAATCTGCCGATGCTGTAGCATCAACACGACTTTCATCAATCCAGCAATCCCTGACGCCGTCTCAGTATGGCCGATATTTGCCTTCACGGAGGTAACATGAACCGTCGGCTCGTCCGGAGTACGCCGACGGTAAACTTCTCCCAATGCTTGCAGCTCCATCGGATCACCAAGCGGCGTTCCGGTTCCGTGCGCTTCGACATAGGTAATTTGATCGGCTGACAAGCCAGCTTGTTGTAAGGCCGTATGGATAACACTTTGTTGAGACAAAGCATTTGGCGCTGTAATTCCCGAGGTCCGGCCATCCTGGTTTACAGCACTAGACCGGACCACTGCCAACACATTGTCTCCATCGCGGTCGGCATCGCTTAGCCGTTTCAGCAGGAGCATCCCACAGCCTTCGCCACGCACATACCCATTCGCACTGGCATCAAAGGGACGACAGCAGCCGTCCGCAGACAACATCCTGGCATTGGAAAATGCAATGGTCGTCTCCGGAGTCAAAATCATGTTAACTCCACCGGCAAGTGCAGCATCGCATTCGCGATTACGCAATGCCTGAACGGCCAAGTGCAAGCCGATCAGTCCGGATGAACACGCAGTGTCAACCGCCATGCTGGGACCATGAAGATCAAACACGTAAGACAACCGATTAGCCGCAATGCTCAGCGCGTTCCCGGTCCCCGTATGAGCCTCGATATGTTCGTAATAGTCCGCATATTGGGAGGGGACCTTAGAATAATCCGTGCCACCAATACCCACAAACACGCCCGTCGACGAGCCGCTAATACGTTCTACAGGAATCGATGCGTGTTCCAACGCTTCCCAAGAAACCTCTAACAACAACCGTTGTTGAGGATCCATCTGTGATGCTTCTCGGGGAGAAATCCCAAAAAACAGCGGATCAAATTGGTCGTAGTCCGCCAGCATCCCCGCCCAGCGAGTCGACATTTTTCCTTTTTGTTCACCGGTAGGATCGTACAGCTCGTCGACGTCCCAACGCTCAGCAGGGATCTCTCCAGTCGCATCGATACGCTGGTCAATCAGTTTCCAAAAGTCGTCCAAGTTGACCGCGCCGGAAAAACGGCAAGCCATCCCCACCACGGCAATCGGTTCTGCAACATCGGTCCGCTTGCGCAGCTTTTCTTCAAGCAACCGCCGTTTGGCGGGCGACAAATTGGCAAGACGTTGGGATAATTCGACCATGGTTCACAATCCACAATGGCGTCCAAAGGTACGCGTTTAATCAATGGGACCAAGCACGAAACACCGACGCTAAAAGACAGTCGTCGCGGTGGAGCGGGATTTTGACAATAGGCCCGCCAAAGCGTTTGCGTGTTCGGTAATTAATGTCGACTATGTTTTAGAAGATTCTTCTCATCCCGAAATCATCGTTCCGACATTTCATGATCCGAGAAAAATCCTCCCCCCGCGTTCACTTCGTTAAGGCTCGACCGAAGTCACTGGTCGGTACCTCCGCGGTGTTTGGTTACGCGTCATTTAACAACCGTTCCACTTCTTCGTCGCTGAGATTCTCTATCTCCCCAAGAATCTGCTCAAACTCCGAAGCCTCCGGCGCTGGAGTAGAAGGATCCAAAATGGTCGGGCTCTCGGGCACTCCGGCGACTTCACGAGCCAAATAACGGGCCATGGTAGTGGACGTAGGATAATTCCAAGCCACAGTCGCTGTCACTTGAACTCCCAACCAATCTTCGATGTCCTGACTCATTTCCACAGCCGTTAACGAATCAAGTCCGTAATCTGCAAAGGGCTTGTCCCCACGAATCTCGCTACGAGGAACTTGCGCTTTTCGCATTAACCAATCCATCAACCAAATTCCAATTCTTTCCGCCAAACGATCGACTTCATCCGCGGTCATCGGACGATCTTGAGGGACTTCCGGAGGAGATGTCACCGTTTTCGACGAGCCTACGTTCGTGGAGCCATTCTTTGCGGAACCATTTTGGTGGCGACTTGAATTGCCATTACGACGATCGCTGCCAGCCAGGTTTGTGTCCATCTGAGACCGTCCGCCATGTGGCGAACTGGAATTTTCTGGCGGGGCAGTTGGCAATTCCCTTCGCAAAGACGTACCGTTGCCACCAGTTCCATTTTGACTGGCCAAATGACGGTTCTTGGCCACCGTCACGGTGGCTGCGACAGCACGACGGGAAGCACCAGTCCGAGCGACATTCGCGCCTTCCCCATGCTCACTCATGAAGTGTTCACTTAACTCACTTTCAACTTGCGGTCGTTGAGCTGCTTGTTCGTTCTTTACAGATTTGTTGACCCACTCGAAATGCACCTTTAACTTGCCCTCTAAATACAACTGCCGACACAACGATCGTTGGACTTTACCGCTGGACGTCACCGGCAAACTAGCTTGGCGAATCAGTACGACGACATGTGGATCGACCTCATGTTCGGCGATGATCATACGGCGCACCAGCCTAGCCACCTCACTCAGGTCATCGCGTCGAAAATTTCGATCGACTTCGTGCACAATCCCTAGTTGCTCCTCGCCTTGAACCTCGATCGAAAATGCTGCACCAGCGTCCAGCCGCAATCCTGGATGAGATTCGGCCACCGTTCGCTCCAGGTCTTGAGGATAGAGGTTTCTACCCCGAATGATGATGACATCTTTAACGCGTCCGGTAATGTAAAGTTCGCTATCGCTCAAAAAGCCAAGATCACCCGTACGCAAAAAGGCTCCATCACCATCCGATCCTAGCCGCGCCTGAAATGTTTCGGCGGTTTCCTGTGGCCGATTCCAATAACCGGCAGCCACACTTGGTCCACGTACCCAAATCTCGCCGACAATGTCTGATGCACATTCCGTTCGGGTCTCTGGATTGACAATCTTGATTTGGTGTCGCAAACGCGGACGACCACAGCTTACAAGTCGCTGTGCTTCGGCGTGATTGTGGCCGTTGGCATCCTCCACCACATTCTGTGCCAACGCGTCACGTAGGCAACGCTTCAACACCGGCTTAGCCGGACCGTCACCGCCTGCCGCCAACAACGTCGATTCCGCTAGTCCATAACACGGATAAAGGGACTCAGGTTGAAACCCACAAGGAGCAAACTTATTCACGAAACGTTCCAACGTTTCAGCTCGAATGGGTTCCGCTCCACAAAATCCGACACTCCAGCTACTCAAGTCGAGATCTACGCATTGTTCGTCGGCAATCTTGTCGACACACAATTCAAAGGCAAAATTCGGCGCTCCACTGACATTGGCGCGATGTTGAGAAATTGCCTGCAGCCAGCGAACAGGCCGCCGTAGAAAATCCGTAGGCGACATAAGAATACTCTCGCCGCCGACATACAGTGACGTAAGAATACCACCAATCAGCCCCATGTCATGGTAAGCGGGAAGCCAGAACACGCCCTTTCCCGTCGGCTCGTCGCAGTTCTCCTGGAATTCTAACCGGAAACCTTCGCGAATCGATTCCAGGTTATGCACCAAGTTCCCATGAGATACCATCACACCTTTCGGTGTATTGGTCGACCCTGACGTGTACTGTAAGAAAACAATGTCGTTGGGGGACAGATCAGGAACTTCCCAATCCGCTGCCAGGCTTTCTGGGATCTGATCGATCGACAACCATTTGGCAGATGACAAATCCTCATGTTGCCGAGCCACCGAGACCAACTCCAACGTCTTGGAATTGGTCATAACCACGGACGCACGGGCGTCACGCCCAATAGCTGCCAAGCGAGGCATCGGGCGTTTCGGTTTTGGATAACAAGTCGGTACGGCCAAAACTTTCGCGTACACACACCCAAAGAATGCAGTAATGAAATCCAAACCAGCAGGATACAACAAAAGAACCCTGTCTCCTGGTTGAGTTGTCTTGCGCAATTCGGTCGCGATAGCCCTAGCTCGCAAATCCAACTCCGCATACGTAATCGACTCATCCGCATCGTTCTCTGATACAAAAGTGTACGCAGTCTCACCACCGAAAATGGCGGTGCGACTACGGAGGACATCCAAAAGTGTCGCTGCTATGTTCGAACGGTTAGACAGATGATCAATCATGATGGAGTCAAATTGTCTCGCGTGGCGGCTAAAGGCGGGAACCGGTCGTCTATACCGGCTGGTTGAACGGCATTCCCACAACCTGTAAAACAGTTCGCAGGAATCTAACTTGCACAGTGCAAAACCATCTGGACTGCTACAAGTTTGGCCACGTTTTTCGGCTTGTGAGAGGATGACTCTCCCAAACCGAAACCTGGTGGGGGGGTTATGTCTGTTTTTATGTCTGTTGTCGATCCGTCAAAATAATCTACCTAGGTTATCTGGGCAGCAGGAAGTTTGCAACCATAGGCATCCATGAGATCGGTAACTGACTAGCCTGCCTCTTCTGCTGCATCGGCACGCCGTCAACCGGAGAAACAATGTTGTGGCCACCGCTGGAAAAACCCGTAAGTTCTGCTGATGTTTGCACTTGCTACGTAAAACGTCACGAGTAGGGATGCTGCAACACTGAGTCAAACCCTGCCAAAACTGACAGTTGGTGGGCTCCCATAAACAGCTACAATAGACGCAATCTGGGCACGACGTTTGAAGAATCCAGTACCCTTTCTCAATCTGCCCAATGCAGAGGACATGGTTTGCTATGAGCGGGTCAGCGGCGGACGACATTCCACACGAATGTAACTGGTCAGTCTCGACCAAAAGCAAGTTTTCAGTGACCCCAGACCACATCGACGTCTGGCGGATTCCGTTAGCTGTGTCCTCCGACAAACTGACTGATCTTGCTGCTCAGTTGTGTTCCGACGAGCGGCAAAGGGCGAATCGTTTTTTGCGTGAGGAGCCGCGCCAGAGGTTTATTGTTGGCCGTGCTCAGTTACGACGTATCTTGGCCAAATACATGAAAGTTACCGCTGCAGAGATTCGTTTTGAATACGAACCTCTTGGCAAGCCGCAAGTCGCCCCGCTGTCATGCGAAACAAGGATTCGGTTCAACCTGTCTCAGTCGGGCAACGTCGCCTTGCTCGGCGTCGGCTCCAATCGTGAAGTCGGCATCGACGTGGAGCTCATTCGGCCGGTGCGGCAAGCTCAAGAGTTAGCACAACGTTATTTCTCCAGCTCCGAATCCAAGGCGCTACGAGAGCTGCCTTCCCATCAACACAATGAAGCTTTTTTGAGACTTTGGACCTGCAAAGAAGCATTCCTCAAAGCACTCGGTTGTGGACTGTCGTTTCCTTTGGACCAAGTGACGATTAATATGGATACCATCAATTCACCTCATATTCAGTCCGTGCGAGGGACGTCCCCACAAGAGACCTGGCAACTTACCAGCTTGACGCCCGGACCCGATTACATCGGAGCTTTGGCGTCGCCCGGTCCTCCACATAGCATCAGCTGCTGGCGATGTCCGGATTAACCACCAGGCTCATCGTATGCAACAAGGCTTGGCCGTGCGGAATTGAAATTAAAAGCAACTTATGAAAGACCAGCATTTTTTTCGTCGCTCTGTGATGACCCTGCTTGTCATGGGGGTACTCGCACCGCTATTCGTCTGGGGAACGTTTCAGGGAGCTTGCCATATGCGCAATTCTCCCATTCGCTGGATACCTGAATCGTTCGAAGAGCGTCAGAATTACAAATGGTTCGCGGATCACTTTCAAACACCCGAATACATCATCATCAGCTGGCAGGGCTGTACCGTGGAGGATGAACGTCTGCCTCAGCTGGCCGATGCGTTGACAGATCCTGAAAATGTTCAGGCTTCTGAGTTGGTACATGACGTCACCACTGGGTATGCCGCCATGCAAGATCTCACATCGCCACCGATGTCGCTCAGCCGTGCCAATGCCGCCAAGCGACTGAGGGGGACCTTAGTGGGACCGGACGGCAAGACCAGCTGTGCAGTGATCGGGTTAACCGAAGAAGGAACCGTGAAAAGCAAGGTGGCTCTAAAGTTGGTTCTGACTACAGTACGGAACCTACTCGGAGTGCCACCGAACGATTGCTTTCTGGCGGGATCTCCGATAGATGGTGTTGCGATTGACAAAGCCAGCTCGAAGGCGATTAGCATGTATATGCTGCCCTCCACAATTGTCGTGTTGCTGCTCAGCCGCTGGTGCCTCCGCAGTTGGCCGTTAACCCTTGCGGTCATCCTGACGGCGCTCTTCGGACAGGCTTTGGTGTTGGGGATCGTCTTCTTCGTCGGTATCACCATGAATGCCGTCCTCACAGTAATGGCACCGCTGGTGTACGTTTTGACGGTGTCGGCAGGAGTTCACTTGGTCAATTACTATCATGACGAAGTGCGCTTGCGCGGACCCCATGGCGCAGCACGTCGAGCCCTGACCAACGGTTGGTCGCCATGCGTATTAGCCGCTGTAACAACCGCAGTGGGCCTCGTCTCCTTAATGATAAGCGAGATGATTCCTGTACGGTATTTTGGCATTTTCGCCAGTACGACCTTGTTGGCTACGACCGGACTGCTTTTCCTAGTTTTGCCAGGAACCATGGTACGTTGGCCTGCGGCAACGACAGCTACTCACGACACGACCTCCAGTCCCACACCTGTTTGGGACCGTTTTGCGTCCCTCATATTTCGCTTTTCACCACTCATTACACTGGCCTGCGCAGCATGGATGATAGTTTCTTTCGTCGGACTTTGGCGACTGGACAGTTCGGTCAAGGTACTCAGCATGCTCGTCCCCAATAGCCGCACTGTGCGAGATTACCATTGGCTAGAAAAAAATGTTGGGCCCATGGTCCCCATCGAAATCGTATTGAAATTCAATCCAGAGTGCCCACTTAACATGTTGCAGCGGTTGGAAGTTGTCCGTTGGGCCCAACGCGAGTTGGGACGCAGCAAACAAATCGACGGCACGCTGTCTGCAGCTTCTTTCTTTCCCGCCATCCCCAACAGCGGTGGAGTCCGTCGTACGGCAGCACGACGCGTACTGCGCAATCAATTGAATCAACAACAGGAGAGCCTCCGGGAAGCCCATTACCTGCAGGGAGAAAAAGGGGCCGAACAATCGTGGCGCATCAGTGCTCGCGCACCGGCTCTGGGGGATCTGGATTACGGGTTATTCCTGAACGAACTAAGGAAACAAATCGATCCGGTCCTCGCAAAATACAACGCACTCGAAGGACCCGGTCGCATCTCGGCGAAATACACGGGCATCATGCCTTTAGTGTACAACGTCCAACGGTCCATGCTGTCCGACTTGATTTCCAGCTATCTTGCCGCACTGGCCATGGTAGGCGTGATCATGATGGTTGTCCTGCGAAGCATTGGAGCCGGATTGGTCGCCATGTTGCCCAATATGTTTCCCACGTTTGTATTGTTTGGAGCCATGGGTTGGTCGGGGACTCCAATAGACATTGGGTCCATGATGACCGCCAGCGTCGCCTTGGGAATCGCCGTCGATGGCACCCTGCACTTCCTCAACTGGTTCCGCCGGGAACTCGACGCAGGACACTCACGACAAGAATCCGTCGCGTTGAGTTTCCGTCACTGTGCCCGCGCCATTGCCCAAACGACCTTCATTTGCGGACTTGGTTTGTTGGTTTACGCATTGAGCGACTTCGTGCCGACTCGACGATTCGCTTTCATGATGTTTGCCCTTCTGGTCGCCGCCTGCGTGGGAGACTTGATTCTGCTACCGGCACTTTTAGTGAGTCCCTTAGGAAAACTTTTTGTGCGTCGTCGAAAGCCAGGTTCGACAGATAACGGCACCGACAAAAGTGGCGATGTCAATCAAGCCGCGTAGATAATCGAGATAACCATCAATCTCCTGAAACTCTCGACCATACTGCGCGAACTGGTAACTCAACACACGACAACCCGATGACTTTGACTCTTTCCTGAAGAACCATTCCACGGAAAGTGTACAGTTTCGGTGATTTTTCGACCAAATATGTCCGTCGCTGTCGAAATCGTGTTACATTGGAAGTTACCGCAAAACCGGAACAATTCGCAGCCTTTTCAGCATCACTGCATGCTGTTGCTCGGGCGAGCCGTCACTACCATGATGCCCACTCGGCTGCGAGGCATGCGGGTCAGTTAGAGACTCGGGGCTAAGCCCAGACGCTGCCAGGCAGGACGAAAAATTCGTCGGCAGCTCGGCGACCGAGATAGGAGGCGTCCATGCGAAACTGTTTACGATCCGTTGTCCTAATCAACGACCAATCGGACAACGTATGCTGGCAACCGAAACGAACAAAACAGTGCATCGACTTGGGGACCGTTACCTGGTGTCTGCGGGGTGTCGTTTTGGCGATCTTCGCCTCATTATTTTCGACGCCATCAGTAGCTGCCAACGACTCACCTCTCGGAGGGTTCCTTCCGTTTGTGGGTATGGCCTTGTCGGACGAGTTCAAGAACTCGGGAGGTGGCGAAGCTACATTCTTCATTTCCGACCCAAGCAACTCGGCCGCGGGTCAAACATTACTCAGTGGCAGCGCGTCCCCCTTCTTTGACATCGCTCTACTGGACACCGGAGCAGCGACACATATCCTAGGTCCGGATGCGTCTGGACCCAATGGCTACGACGTCATCGGCAACGGCTTCGGAGGAACAAACATACAGCCGATCGGAGGAGCTACCGGGACCATCGATTTGATGATCAATGATCCTCACGGAGTGTACATAGCGGGTCTCGGATCTCGTACTTCGGCAGGGACCGACTTAACCATCGACGTTCCCGCCCTACGAGGCCAGACTACCTTTGCTACCCTTTCGGGGCCTACGGAGTGGACTCTACCAAACATCATTGGCTTGCCCATAGCCGCTCAACACACCATCCGCATTAACAACAGCCAACCACAAATCTTTGAACTTGGCAGCCGCACAGTACGCACGCCCGATGTCGAGATGTTCGATCTTGGCACCGGTAGTCAACAAGGAATCCAACGTCGTTTGCCCCTCGACCTTCAACCAGGAGGCATTGGATTCATTCAAGGCCCGCTCTACGTTTTCAATACCAGTGGAATTCTCAGTGGATTGCCCTTACATGAAAACCCACAATCACCTTCCGTAATAGAAAACGGAGCCCTATTCGTCGATGTCGACATGAAAAGAGGAACCAAATCTTTAGACGACACTGGAATGTTATTCGACACGGGAGCAGACCTTACCGTCATCTCGGAACTCACTGCCGTACGCCTCGGATTCGACCCGATTCTCGATACACCTGATTTCGTTCTCCAAGTCGAAGGTTCGGGGGGAATCGTAGACGGCATTCCCGGCTTTTACTTGAACGAACTGAATTTCGACACCATCGGTGGAAGTTTTACCAAGCAAAACGTTCCCGTCGCTGTCCTGGATGTTACGAATCCAAGTAATCCGGGCAATATTGTTCCCGGGATCATCGGCATGCATCTGTTCAATGGACGCGACTTAGTGATCGACACGAATCCTTCGGTTGGACAAGGGGGAGTGGGACCTAGCGTTTACATCAGTGACCCTGTGACGTCCGACCATCAATGGAGTACCCATGCCGCCAGCGGACCATGGAGCACGGCTGGAAACTGGACGACTGCTGGCGTACCTGCTTCGCTCTGGATCACCCGAGTTGCGAATGTTTCCGGAAGCCACCAAACCGCCGTCGTCGATAGTGACTCAACCGTGTTTCGCACGGTGGTTTCTGGCCAACCAAGCGCCGGCATGACCATTGACATCTTGTCCGGCAATGAACTCACGGTGTTTGCTGACGTCACCATAGAAGACGATGGTCAGCTCCATCTGTCCGGGGGAGAACTAGATGCACAGTTCGTGCAAATGGACGGCGGAATGCTGTCGGGAAGTGGCAACATTTTTGTCGGCAGTGGACCTATTCACACCGCCGTTCGAAACGGTGCTGGCGTCGTTGCGCCCGGAAACACGTCGGGCAACGTGATCGGTATGTTAGACATCAACGGCGACTTCGCTCAGGCATCTACTGGCACCCTGGAAATTGAATTGGCGGGCACCGCAGTCGCTGGAGTTGACTACGATCAAATTACCGCCAGTCGAGCCGGATTCCTGAACGGGACGTTGGACGTCTCGCTGGCAAATCACTATACACCACAAATCGGCGATTCATTTGAGATCCTAACTGCGGGCGAATCACTTTCAGGAGCTTTTGAGACGCTGACTCTTCCCAATGGATTTCAATGGGATGTGGTGTACGACCCCGTGCAGACTCCCGTACGTGTGCTGCTGGAGGTGACTGCGCTGAGCCTCATTGGCGATTTCAATGCATCCGGCCAATACGACCCAGAAGACATTGACATGCTCTATGCACAGATCCCTGGAAGCAGCCCCCCTGCGGACGCCAGTTACGATCTGACGGGAGACGGATCGATCGATCAAGCCGACGTCGACGAACTCGTGCTGCAATTGATGAACCGCCGTTATGGTGACGCAGACTTAGATCAAGACATCGATATCACCGATTTCAACAGCCTCTCCTCTCACTTCGACCCTTCCGGCATCCACCTTCGTTGGAACAACGCCAATTTTGACGGTGACGGTGACGTCGACATCACCGACTTCAACACAATCAGCAACAACTTTGCGCCTGACGGTTACAACGGAAACGCGATTCCCGAGCCGTCAACCATCGTTCTTTGGCTCTTCGGCAGTCTGGTCGCTGGCTGGATGTGGGGCGCGACTCGTGGCTTGCATCGGTAGGTCCGCCATTGGAGACGGATGGCTGGAGATCGGATCAAACCTCAACGCATTGAGGCGCAATTCAACGTCGCAACCTCGACCAGTAAGAAGATGGCCACCAACAAAGTCCCCACCTGAACCTCGAATCCAAAAACTACCTTCCTTTAACCTGATCTTCCATCAGCTGACGACTGTCCCGGGTCGCGTTTTCCCAATCACCACTTTCTGCTGCTGAAATAATTTCTAGCAACCAGTTAGCTTCCCGCTCATTCAACTTTCCTGCCGTACTGACATCCTCAATGCTACGTTTGAGGTCACTAAGTCCGTCTTCATCGCGACGATTGCAGGCCGAATAAAGCGCCTTAGCATATCCATACGCTTCCGGACTCACGTCACCATACCGTTGGCAACCGGCTATGAGAGACACCAACAAGATGATGACGGCTAGGATATCCCGTCGTGCGAGTCGCTGAATCATGGGAAGCAGACAAACACTCATTTTTTGGGGGGAGAGGTAATTAGAGGACTAAGTCCAAAGAGTGATCAGCATTCTGTGATGCCGTGGGAAATGGAAAAGACAATTAGAAACTCTCCAGAATCTCTCCTTCGTTCATGCTGGACAATTCGGCGAACAACACGAGGTTGATTGTCTCTGACAAAAAGCGGACAGATCCATCACCCAAACAGATGTTGCCACCACCAGTGTGTTCAGAAAACATCTGGCCTACGTGATAAGTCGGGAAGTTTACCGAGTGAATAATGGGAAACCCGGTAATGTCCAATTCCCCTCCCGAAGGACCGGCATGGACAAGGGTCAGCGTCGCAGCCGCATCGGGACCATTTTCGGGAGAAGTGAAGCGCGGGTGTGTGAACGCGCCCGGAACCACTCCCACCCAACTCTTGTCACTCAACTTCGAAGAATGTTCACCCAGAAAAATCGTGTTGGAAGTTCCGTCAAAAACGTCGCTAAAACGCACACGTGAATTGCGGTAGAATGGCCCATCAGCGACTTTGGAAACATCTCCGTTAATATCGACACTCTTCGTTGTTCCACTATAAATGTCCGTAAACACCATTCCGGTCGCATCGGCACCGCATTCTCCCCAACACGATTCCTGACCATGACTGGCAACGAAATGTGAACGGCCCAACACAACTTGACCGCCGTTTATCGAAAGCGGTGCTCCGCTTTCGTCTTGAACGGTAAACGAAGTTCGCGGTCCACTAACCGAGGGACACAAAAACACCGGTAAATCAGTTGCTACCGCATTCGCATGACCGGGACTCCAAATCGGATCGCGGAATTCAATCGCTCCTGACACCGCCGTCTGTTCTAGATATGGCAACAGCATGGTTCCCCACCCCCAACCAGGGGAAGCGTCCCACGTTTGAGCATCAATCAATGCACTCGCTGGCCCCGAACCGTCGGACGTTTCATAGGAAACATATCCCGACGGAAAAACACCATGAGCCGAATGATAATTGTGCAATGCCAGCCCTAACTGCTTCAGATGATTGATGCAGGCCGCTCGACGGGCAGCCTCGCGCGCCGCCTGTACGGCGGGTAACAGTAGCGCAATCAACACGGCGATAATCGCAATGACTACCAACAACTCCACCAGTGTGAAACCGAATCGTCGCCTGCTTACTCTCATCGTGCTGCCCCCCAACTTGACTGGCTGTGGAAATTCATCCCGACATCAGGGCGAATTCTCCGGGTAGTCCATGCGCTGCAATTTAGCATGTGCTACAATCAGAAATATAGCCGATGCTACAAATATGACAAGAGGGGACCGGAGCATAAGACAAAAGATTTTTGCCGTACGGTTCGGTGCTGGGAACCTGACTTCGAGGAGAAAACTTTGCAGGATTTCGCAAAATATAAATATACCGCCCTCCAAACAAATCCACCCCCACTGCCATGTCGAGCAAATTCACCTAGCTGGCACCGATTACAAATCACTGAAACAACAGGAACAGAACGCCCACTGGTGGCTTGTTCACAGCCGCCAGGAATCTGATAGGTTGTGTTTCACTCGAGAGCATTTGCGTCCCGATACTACTGAATTCGGAACTGAGCCCAGTATGTTTTGCCGAGAATGGACTTAAGGCTGCTATTCCATTGAAGAGGTAGACTGTTGTCGTCGAAATCCCCCAATCGGCATTCCCGCACACGATCCGATCACGCCACCGAATTGGCCGAAGATTACGTGGAAGCAATTGCGGACTTGATCGAATCCCAGGAAGTCTGTCGTGCGGTCGACTTAGCCAACCAGTTTCAGGTAAGTCATGTCACGGTAAATCGCACCATCGGTCGTCTGCTGCGTGACGGATACGTCAAAACCGAACCCTACGGACCCATCGAATTAACCGACCTAGGCCGTAAACTCGCAGATGCATCTCGACGCCGCCACGAAATCGTGTATGCGTTCCTACTGGCAATTGGCGTCAGCAAGGCGGTTGCCGTCAGCGACAGCGAAGGAATCGAGCACCACGTCAGCCCGGAAACACTGACAGCGATGCAGGCATTCCTCGACAGGCAATGAACTCCAAGTGTGACTGTCAGCTATCATCTCTCAGAAACCGCTCTATCCGCACGTTCTCCACTCCGAGTAGACTTCGTCCGCCACCGGGGGCGTTTGGAGCCGTCGGTATTCCACAGTGATCTTTAACGAGTTGTGCCATGAGCAGTTCGAATGATCCCTCTGCGATCCAGCTTCCATGCTTAGCGGTAGCCATGATCGTGCGCAATGCAGAAAAAACATTACCCGCCACCCTGGAAAGCATTCGGCCATTGGCCGACATCATTGTGGTGGCGGACACGGGTTCGACAGATTCCACCGTCGAAGTCGCCAAGAAATATACGCCGAACGTAATTTCAGTTGATTGGCAGCAGAGTTTTTCGGCGGCGCGTAACGCCTGCCTTGACAAATTGCGCAGCCAATGGGTGCTGTGGATCGACACGGGTGAATCCATCGCGTCAGAAGACGCCTCATCGATGCGACAGTTTGTGGAGTTGCAGGCCGACCCGCAAACCGCCTACAGGATGATGATTCGGGAAAAACGGTCTCCAAACACGATCATGCCAGAACAAGTGGCACGCATCCGACTAGTCCCCAATCAACCTGGTATCCGATTCTCAGGCCGTGTCCGTGAAGATCTAACACCCACGTTGGAGGCACGAGGACTGTCTGTCGATACGATTCCTTGGCGCATTCACCGTACCGTTGACCAGAAAGCTGCGGCCTTGCTCAACCGAGCTCGTCGCGACCTGGAGCTGGCGGAACTTGAGATCCAAGAACGTGGAGCGCACGCACGAGCACTGAATTGCCTGGGCGAAGCCCTGCAAGCGCTTGACGAACACGCTCGCGCTGGCGAATGTTTTCGTCACGCCATCAAGAATGCGGCTCGAGGTTCGGTAGATATGTTGGAATCCTATTACGGACTCCTAACGTCCTTGGATGGAGACCCACGCAGCATCGAGGCACAACTGGCAGTTTGTTTAGACGCTTTGGAAATTTTTCCATTGGACATGCAGTTACTGTGTGCAATGGGCGGCTACCTGCAGGCTCAAAATCGACTCGATTTGGCAGCCCGGTCTTATGAAACCGCCTACCGGCTTGGACAAATTGTGCCAGAAACCTGGCATCTGGAAGAACTACGCGAAGTCTCAGCAGCTTGCTTTTGCTTGTCGTCTCCCGAACCGGATCGCGAACAATCTGTGCAGGCATTTCTCGAGGAAGCCCTCCAAGAACATCCTCAATCCGCCCATTTGCGTTCTCTAGCCATCGAATGGTATGGGAAGCGAAACCAGCGTGACGCAGCCATGAGACATGCGGATCGGTTGCCTACCAATACACCACATCGTGATACTATACCGGCGGTCGTCGACGGCATCTGCCTGGCAGCCTCTCAGCAATGGCAACCAGCGGCGGCGATACTGGAATCTGCCTTTGAGGCCGGAAACCGAGGTGTCTTATGCCTGCGCTGGTTAGTGTCCATCCATATCGCACGCTCCGACCTGCAACGGGCGGAACAGATCCTGGCAAAATGGAAACAACTGGAACCCAATAACCTCGAAGTGGACAGACATCTGAGTGACCTACAAAAACTTCGCTCTGACAAAGTTCCACCAGATACCCCGTCCATCTCGCCGTCAAAGACCCAACCACCCAACCAAGATGGCACTATTGCTCCAGGGACCAACCAGCCTCAACGGATTCCTGAACATCGCGCCCTT
>JAKVBZ010000189.1 GCA_022448645.1 Pirellulaceae bacterium | reverse complement strand
TGATAGGAATATCGGGCTCTAGGATCTAGGCAAACTGACTCGAGTGTACGCATCCCAAGGTGACGTCCCATTGAGCCGTAGGGTGTACGGGTTAAAATCTAACGCATGCCCACATTCGATCCTTATCATCAGTGGTTGGGGATTCCGAAAACCTAAAAGGAACAACCAGCTAACGCAACTCCACGGTTGCTGCTCCAGTGTGGTGGCCGTCGAGGGACGGCTTCTCTTAGCTGATGTCACAGTGATTGCGGTCGAGGCGCCACACATCTCCCGGACGCCACGCAGACTCTACACGATGAATGAAATCCCGCTTACGATGCAGCATTCGAGGGCAGTTTGCACAAACAAGTGCTAAGTCTTCGAGTTTGGTTGTTTGCCCTTCTTCGTAATCCGCTAGCGGGGACGTATGGTGACATTCGATGTAGACCTCTCAGATCTTGCCATCGGCAGCGGCAGTCCGCTTATTCACGGAATTGAATCGAGTAAAGGTCGGCGTCTTTCATTTCGAAGCGCAAACGAACCGTCTTTCCTTGCAATTGGCTGACATCAGAACCATGCTTCCACATCGCTACACGGTCCAGTTGATCGCCAAAGGCTTCCACCGCATCATCAAGGGAATAACCGGGAATCGGCTTGCCATCGGCAGCTTGAATTTCAATTCGGATCCCACCGGCCACTGATGTTGAAAAATTCATCAACAGGCGACTGCCTTGAAAGCGAATTGGCTTGGTCACGCATTCACCTCCGCTGGCACGGGCTGAAATCGACACAAATCCGTCCAGTCGCAACGAATATCGACGAATGTAACCCACGTCAGTAGTGTTCGCCGTATTTTCGGTCAAGTAAATCGAAAGTTCTGGCGGTGCGCCTGGTTGATCGGATTCAGTTTCGACCAATCCCCAGTTTTGATAATGGTCGCAATAGAACCAGGTACCCGGGCGTTGGGGGCCGGGACGGACAAACGCTTCCGGCCAGATTTCAAACGTTTTTCCATCACGACTGGACATGAACAATCCATCGGTCAGAGCACTCCCTTCACGAGGGCTCGTTTCCGCTCGAAGTTTTCGATGCTCGACTTGTGGCAATTCGTCCGTGGATGGCGTCCACCCCCGGTCGTAGTATCGCGTCGGAAAACCAAGGTAAATGTGCGGGGCGCGATGGTAGAGCGTGATCTGGTTGGTGTAGAGTTGATACATCCGGCTGGGCACATATTCCAAAAACACTGGTTGCGTCCAGTCTCGGAAATCTTTTGAAGACGCTGTCAAAATATCACGGCCATCCCGGAAGCCACGGTGATAGTCCCGATATTCGCCCTGATTGGAATCCCAAAAAACAAGGTTCTGTGAATCAAACGCACCGTGGGTGATGATCGGTTCTTCGGAAACTTGCGACCAGTGAATCCCATCGGGCGACGTGAAACCGTACAAGGGTCCGCCCCCCACGGCTTTAAATTTTTCATCGGGTTTACAATCAGGATTGGCATCTTTGAACGGTGCAAAATTATGGACACCCTTTCCAATCCAAACAATGTTATTCTCTTTTGAGCCTCCGTGTTCAAATAATCCAAGCTTGGGCTTGGTCCAGTGAATACCGTCGCTACTCTCCGCGTAGCATACCACTTGACGAGTATTAACGATTTTCCCGGGTGCCCATTTTGTATTCACGCCACGAAAATACATTCGATACACATCGTCGTCAGGAATCACGGTGACATAGCCAACACCGTTGCCTTCCCAGGGTTGATCACAAGCGACGGCGATGTTGCGCGGCGTCGGCTGGTGTAATCGCCGTTGGGTACCATCCATTTGGGCCAGTAAGAAATCATCAACAAACAGTTCCAAACGATCACCTATGTCAATCGGCTCAGCCGCCTGCAAGCGACCCTGGTCCAGCAAAACCATGGGACAAGAAATGGCAAGGACCAGGTAACAGGCATATTGAATGCGAATCGCTACGCCATTCATGGTTGCAATCCCCAAAACTGGATTGACGACTTCGGCGATCACCGACACAAAATTGTGAAATCCAGCTGCCATTGTCACTCAGTGCTTTCTCCCAGCGGTTTCGCCTTGAAAACCCGGACAAACCTTTGTCTGGTTTCAAGCTCTTGTCGAAACGAAGATTGTGTTGATTGACCACCCTGTCGCGCCGCTTGATCTGTTACGCAAGGGAATGATTTTTTGTAAACGGAATGACTTGTGTCGTGGGTCGGTTAGTATCATCGTGCAAATAGCGGACGCCGCCAGACTGTTGTCAGTGTTCTTGAAAAGGATTGTATAAAACATACGGAAACCATTTGCTCATGATGTACCGGTCGATCTTGGAATGGCGGTTGCTGGAAAGCTAATTAAGACACTCAAGTCCGTTTCGACTGCAAAATCGCAGGCTATTGTCCTCGGAAAACTGATTAAATGACAACCGACAACGAAATCCCTTATCTTGATGTCCTCCGAGAGCATCTGCGGTCGAGGCGCCACACATCTCCCGGACGCCACGCAGACTCTAAACGAAGTGAAATCCGGCTTACTCTGTTCGACCTAATCGGCCGAGATGGTGATTGCGTTTCCGGCCACGAGAAACAGAGCGTCGCGCGTGGACATGAATACCACACCCGCAGCACCGGCTCCAGGGTATGTCCAGTAACTCTCCCCAATGTTCGCCGTCTGCAGAATACCAGACGTCATTGCGATTGCCGTTTCTCGCCACGTCAATGCAAGGGGAAGATACGGGCATAGTGATTGATTATTGTTTGGCGCAACCACCGTCTGACCAACCATGCGAATACCGGCCGTCGCAACCGATTAGAACCATTGTTGCTTTCTGACCTTTAGGATTTGTTGTTAGACAATCTCTGGAAGTTCATAGCCTTTGCGGTGTTCGCGGCCTACGTACTGGTTTGCTTCCTGGTCATCGAACATTTCGGTCTCGGAGTCAAAACGAAGTTTCTTTCCCGTGCGCCAGGATATGTTTCCCATGTGACACATGGCGCTACTGACGTGTCCTGAGTAGATCTCCTGATTCAGGGATTCGCGTTTGCGACTACGGACAGCGTCAAGGAAGTTACGGACGTGCGCTTGTTGGCCGATATCACTGTTGCCTTGTGTGACTAATTTGCCATCAGCATCGAACGCTTTCCAGGCTCTGTTGGTAACCAGTAGCCAGCCATTTTCGCCATAGATGGTTGCCCCTTCGCCGGCTTCGTGGAGTTTCGGATTGGACCACAGACGCATTTCGTACTGTAGGATTTTGCCGGGGTACTCATAGTTAACCAGCATCGTGTCGGGCCATTGCTGGTCGTCTTCGAAAAAGAACTTGCCACCGGAACAGCAAATGGCGTCGGGCATACTATCGAGGCCCATGAGGTGTCGACAGTAGTCGATTCGATGCACTCCATCGTTGCCCAAGTCTCCGGAGCCATAGTCAAACAACCATCGCCACGCACCGCCGACAATCGACGGATTATATCGCCTTTCAGGCGAAGGACCTTGCCAGATGTCATAGTCCAGGCCGGTGGGCGGTTCACCATCGCGTGCTAAATGCATTTCGCGGTTGCGGGCGGTCTCCCAAGCCTTTCCATAGATAACTTTCCCAAGCGCACCGCTTTTCACATAATCGACGGCTTCCTGCAAAAACGGCGCGCTGCGAATTTGTGTGCCCATTTGCACCATCCGATTTTCCTTACGCGCTGCCGCTACAGCGATCTTTCCCTCTAGGATATTGTGGCTGGCAGGCTTTTCAACATAGACATCCTTTCCTGCCAGGCAGCCCTCAATCGTCAGCATCGCGTGCCAATGGTCTGGAGTTGCAACCATGAATACGTCAATGGATTGATCTTTTAGCAAAGTACGGTAGTCATTCACCAGTTGTGGCATGCGGCCAGTTTTATTCTTCATCTCCTCGCCACGCTGTTCGCGCATTGACTGGCGTACGTCACAGATGTGCGTGATATCGCAATCCGGCTCTGCGGCAAACGTTTTCATCACCCAGTTACCTCGGCCCCGAACGCCGATACAGGCCACATTGATCTTGTCATTGGCAGCAACCGGTTTGCTGTTCACTTGATTCGCCAGACCAAGACCTACACCGATGGCGGCTGATTGCTGTAGGAACGCGCGGCGATTTTTATGCGACATTAAAAAAGCTCCCGAGATTGGATATTGAATTCACCATCAATCTCTCTGTATATCCTTTTCGGTTATCTGGTCAATCGCTAAGCCCGCCGGACTTCCGGAAAAGAACGCTTCGTTGGGGACATCTCACGGGATTTTTTTTCGTGCGACATGTGGACAATGGCCCCGGGACGCCTGGAATGTTTCCCCCATCATGGATTTCTTCCCTTCGCACTAACAAGACTTCGCTCGGATATGACGGGGCGCTGACTGGCCATCACTGCGGCCGTTGTTACTCTTTGCGAAGTTTTGATGTTAGTTGGCAGCTCCTGGCTGTGTCAATAAATTATTTTTTTGGAACGAGAATCATGTCGTGCTGGGCGCCGGTCGCGACCGAACCTTGGAACGTGTGGCCAAGTTGTTTGGCATGCGGACCACCGGTGGCCGATGTTATTGAGCAGGCTACCCAATACGCAAGCCAATCCTACCGGGTAGCCTTGGTGTTGTGAAAAACGTTGCCTTAGGTATTCCCTTGTGCGTTGGTCGACGAGCTTGCAGTGTTTCCAACCCTTCTTTTTCGGCGGGATCTATCTTATGACTCAAAGTCCTCTTGCTGGTCGGACAGCACTTGTTACCGGGGGTGCTAGAGGGATCGGGCGGGGCATCTGCTTGCGGCTGGCTCGCGAAGGAATCAAGGTTGCCGTCAACTATCACTCCAGTGAAAGCGAAGCTCGCGAAACGGCTCAGCAAATCGAAGAGATGGGATCGGCAGCCTACACCATTCAAGCAGACGTCGCCTCAAAACAGGCCGTGGATGCAATGGTTGAGGAAGTCAGCGAGCAATTGGGCCCGATCGATCTACTGGTGAATAACGCGGGT
>JAKVBZ010000188.1 GCA_022448645.1 Pirellulaceae bacterium | reverse complement strand
TACGTTTGCTGGTTGTTACGATTAGTGGGGCCGTAGAGAAAAAATGGTTTAGCTGGACGATAGGGCCTAAACCGAGTCACCATTGCGATTTAGGTTTTTGCCATTATGATTTATCCGGCATTTGTGTCTCCCGGCTGGTTCTTCCAAGCCGCATTCAGGTATATTGGAATTGTAATCAGAGGAGCCTTTCCAGGATTTCAGGCGACTCCCTTGGAGGGTCGTGAACATCGTTGATGATTGAAGCAACTATTCCCGTCTCGGGTGTTGACGAACTCCTCCTTCTGCTTGGTACGAGTGACCAACATCTCCGGCGAATTCACAGTTCGGTCGCGGCCAAGATCTCGGCGCGCGATGGCAGAATTCATGTCCGTGGTGACGAGAATGCTGTCATGCAGGCGACGGCCATCATCGAGCAACTCAAAAAGGCCGTTGTGCGGGACGGCGCGTTGGAGCCAGAACACGTTTCACAGATTATTGCTGCCGTGACCGATGGCGAGCCAGTCGTTGCCACTTCAACCGTCGATGTCCACAAACCAGGGTACAAGGTGCGTCCTCGTACTCCTGGCCAGTCTCGTTACGTGGAAGCTATTCGCGACCATGACCTGGTCTTTTGCGCCGGGCCTGCGGGAACGGGGAAGACCTATTTAGCGGTGGCAACCGCAGTTGAATCGTTGTGCGCACGACAGATTGGTAAAATCGTCTTGGTGAGACCAGCGGTGGAAGCTGGGGAGAGCCTCGGGTACCTACCGGGTGATATGCAGGCAAAAATTAATCCCTATCTTCGGCCTTTGTTAGATGCCCTCCGTGAGATGATGGATTATGAGCAAATCAAGCGTTACATGGCAGATGACGTCATTGAGGTTGTGCCTTTGGCTTACATGCGAGGCCGGACACTGAACAATGCTTTTATTATTATGGATGAAGCTCAGAACACCACGGTATCACAAATGAAAATGTGTCTAACTCGCATGGGGATGAATTCCAAGGTCGTGGTATCGGGTGATACTTCCCAGGTCGATTTGCCACCACACACCAAGAGTGGTCTTGTGGACGCCATTGCCAGGCTTCGTAATATTCGTGGGTTTGCCCGTGTTTCGCTTGGCAACGACGACATCGTCCGCCACCGGTTGGTCCAAGAAATTGTCAAGGCGTATGATGATGGAGTGAAGAGAAAAAAGTAATGGATCATTTATTGCGGTCGCTGTCTGCAGAGTAAATAAAATTCCTAAAATCTTGGTGACTGTTGGAGCACTACACACCACCTCCCCATGTCGACAGGTAGTCAGAAAAGAAAACGAAATGGTCGCGTTGCCTCCGTGGAGCTTCCTCCAGGCGTGTGGGGCAATCTGTGGGGCTATTTGCGCCGTGGACAGGTATTGTTCAGGCTGGCTTTGTGTTTCGTTACCGCTTTGGTGTTGTGGGGAATCACCCGTGGTTGGGCTCCACCGCAATCGTTCCGGACGGGGACAACTCCCATTCGGGACATCGCTTCACGGCTTCAATTCGAGCAACTCGACGAGTTGGCAACGCATGAGGCACGTCGGCAATCACGTCAACTTGCCATCGCAATTTATGATCAAGATCCGGCACCGTTGGTCCAGCTTCGTGCGGAGCTTCTGAACGCCGTCAGCAATCTTCGCAATGCAAACGAGAGCAGTGACGTTGCGGAACTTTGGAAGCCCTTTGAGTTGCCCCGCTCCGAACTCACACCTGAGATGACGGAGGAAGAAAGACAGAAGCAGCGACTCGGATTTCTCAATGCGTTGGCGGACGATAAAGCATTCGAGTTGTTTCAAACGGCCTTGGATGAAGCATTTGAACCTATAGACGAAAAGGGTCTGCTCGATGTGGTTCCACCTGAGCATAACGCAAACTTGCAGCGAATTGCTGTTCGACAAGTTGGTGCCGATGGATTTGAATCGCTGGTGCCGATGGCGGATGTTCGAATTGAGGACGTAACCGATCAACTTCGTAAAGCACTTCAGCAGCTACTTCCGCTTACAGTTGCCCAACATGCTTTGGCTTATTTGCAACCACGTTTGCCGTCCACATTGAAAATCAATTTGGACGCCACACGCGACGTACAAGACCGTGAAGCGGAAAATGTGAAAGACCAGATGATCGTCTATGAACGAGGTCACCCGCTGGCCTTGGCTGGCCAGCCGCTGGATGATGCCGCCTTGGAATTGCTGGACCTAGAGTACCAGGCAGATCTGGCAGCTCGGCCATTCTCGCGCAAGGTGGGATACTCTATGGCAGTCTTTGGTATGTATCTGGCGCTTTACACGTTGTGTGGTTTCTACGTCTACTTTCAGGAGCCAAAAATCCTGCAAGACTTGTATCGCTTTGTCGTTTTACTGGTACTTGTCGTCATCACTGTGGGGGCAATGCTAATTTTTCCCGGCGAATGGAGAGCGGAAGTAGCGCCGCTGCTGTTGTTTGGTATGACGATAAGCATTGCTTACCAACAGGAAATGGCCTTGTTGTTTTCGGCAGCGCTAACGCTTGTGGGCGTCGTAGCGCTCGGTTATGGACTTCCCGGAGCGATGGTGCTTATGGCCTCCACGACGGGAGCCATCCTCGTGTTGCGACAGGTGCGCAGCCGCAGCAAGTTACTTACGGTTGGTTTGGTAGCAGCCATTGTTGCCTTCCTGACTACCATTGGTGTGGGGATGTTGGCCGGCCAGGATTTACTCCCACTACTCCAGGTTGGTTTGCTCTATGCGGTCTGGTCGATTATTGCTGGATCTATGATGACCTGTTTGCTGCCGGCAGTTGAGCGCATTTTTGGTGTGCAAACCGATTTGAGTTTGATGGAACTTGGGGACCCTGCCCACCCGCTTTTGCAGGAACTGATTCGGCGGGCGCCTGGAACCTACAATCATTCAATTACCGTTGCGTCGTTGGCTGAGGCGGCAGCCGAGGCCATTGGCGCACGTGGCTTGTTGGTCCGGGTTGGAGCCTATTTTCACGACATCGGAAAAATGCTCAAGCCAGCTTACTTTGTTGAGAATCAGGGGCGAGAAGACAATCGTCACCAGTCTTTGGTGCCCGCCATGAGCACGTTGGTGATTATTGCACACGTGAAAGATGGTGCCGATTTGGCTCGACAAAACAAGTTGCCTCAGCAAATCATTGAATTTATCCAACAGCACCACGGGACTACGCTCGTTGAATACTTTTACCGACAGGCAAGTCAACAAAGGAGCGAAGAAGCCGAGGGAAACGAGTTGGATGAAAGCACATTCCGCTATCCAGGTCCCAAGCCACAGACCAAGGAAGCGGGAGTCTTGATGCTGGCCGACGCTGTTGAAAGTGCCAGTCGAGGCCTGGTTGAGCCAACTCCGGCACGTATTGAAAGTTTGGTCGACGAGATTTGCCGTAAACGGCTTCTCGATGGCCAGTTTGACGAGTGTGGTTTAACACTCGAAGAAGTCAGAACTATCGGCGACAGTTTGGTGAAATCGCTGACTGCGGTGTATCATGGGCGTGTGAAGTATCCCGATCAGGAGACTGCGTAATCTGGACGAATGCCGTTGAACCATTTGCATGGTTTCAGTAGCGGTGACCTCGTTCTGCGTTGGAAATGGAAATATCCGTAAGCAACGAACAATCTAAGTATTCATTGGCAGAAGATGCCCTTGTTGTGGCTGTTCGCGCAGTTTTAGCGGACACTCCGTACGTAGTTGGTTCCGTCGATATTGCGATTGTCGATGATCATTCCATGCGCCAACTTAATTCTCAATATCTCCAGCACGACCGACCGACAGATGTGCTCAGCTTTGTACTCGAACGGGAAGCCTCCTCACTGGAAGGCCAGATCGTTGTAAGCATTGACACTGCTGTACGCGAGGCTCCCCAGTTTGGCTGGTCCAGCGACGAAGAATTGTTGCTTTACGTGGTTCATGGTGCGCTTCATCTGGTCGGGTTGAATGACAAGACCGCTGAGGAAATTATTCAGATGCGAGCGGCCGAAACACAGTATTTAAAGCAGTTGGGGATTCGGCAGGCGGTAGGCCGGCCGGGACCAAAAAACGGTAAAACTGCGAACACACCTAACTGAGGGCCATTCGCTTGACTCCTGACGGATTACTTTGGTTGGTAGTTGGTGCTGCGCTACTCGCTTGTATATCTGCGATTGGTGTACGGGCACTTCGCGAATACTCAAGGCACGATCTCGAAGAGATCTGTCAGAGGAAGCAACATGCCAGTCGATTTTCAACGATCTTGCGAAACGACGATCGAGTGATACTCGGAGTCGAAATGGTGTCCTCTGGTGCCGGAGTATTGACGGTCATTGCAGGGTGCGCGTGGGTAGCACACTATGTTGGACAAGGCCAACTCTGGACTGGTCAGATGCTCACGCTGCTTGTGTTCAGCTTCGGCATCATCATGATTGCCCTTTGTATTTGGTTGCCCTGGTCGATATCGCGGCTTGGTGCTGCCACTTTTGTCTATCACACGTGGCCGGTTTGGCGGTTCCTTAGCCTGGTTGCCAGCCCTCTCGTTTGGTGTGCCTGCCTGATCGATGCAATTTTTCACCGAGTGGCAGGCCGTGCCCCCGAAGAAGTCGATGAGGAATCCTTTGGAGAGGAAATTCGCACAATTGTCTCCGAGGGTCAACGGGAAGGGCTCCTGGAAGAGGATGCCCGCGAAATGATCGAAGGAGTCATTGAACTGGGAGACGGAGACGTCTCGCAAATCATGACCCCTCGCACTGATATGCATATGGTGCAAGTGGAAACCGATTGGGAAGCAATGCTCGCCGATGTCATTGATTGTGGACACACGCGTGTCCCGGTTTATGAGAAAACCCGTGATGACATTGTTGGCATCCTCTACGTCAAAGATTTGCTACCAGAATTTGCCAAGTCGTCTAAAGAGGACCGCAAGCCGTTGGTAGACTTGTTGCGCAAACCTTTGTTTGTCCCAGAGACGAAAGCAGTGGATGACTTGCTGGAAATGTTCCAGCAAATTAGGACCCACATGGCTGTAGTGCTCGATGAATATGGTGGTGTCTCAGGGCTGGTGACCATCGAAGACGTTCTCGAAGAAATTGTCGGTGAAATTGTCGACGAGT
>JAKVBZ010000187.1 GCA_022448645.1 Pirellulaceae bacterium | reverse complement strand
TGTCGTGTCGTGCCCGCACGGTCGCATGTTAGCATTTCACGGAACTGAATGGCTCGTCGTTGTGATGGCCCTCATCAGGATCACGAATATGAAGCCAGTGAATATGAAGCCAGTGACCTTGTTGTCGTTGTTCACCCTGTTGTGCGGTGCCAGCCTGGCTGTTCGAGCCGCTGCAGAAGTCGTGGCGGATCCGGAATTGAGTCCGGCAGAACAGGCTTTTGCCGATTCGCTTACCGGAGCGAAGCTCGTCGGACGTTATACCACTTGGGATAACTTGGATGAGCCTCAAAGGGATACTTACTCGATTGAAAAAGTGGCCAAGCTCAATGACGAAATGTGGATGTTTGTGGCGCGTATTCAATACGCGGGTCATGATGCTCGGTTGCCGTTACCGTTGCCGGTCAAATGGGCTGGAAAGACACCAGTGATTACACTCGACAAGCTTCCAATTCCCGGTTTTGGGACGTTTTCAGCTCGAATCGTGATTCAAGAAGATCAGTATGCAGGTACTTGGGATGGAGGCGATCACGGCGGTCATATGTATGGCCGGATCGTAAAAGAGGTCCCCAAAAAATCACAGCAATAAGACGACTGGTTGTTCACGACCTTTATATTTCGGTATGAATAGTGGCCAACACCGCTCCCGTCTTCAGGCTGGCAGCTTGTGACGCCGTATGGTTTGCTACCAATTTAAACCGAATTGGTCGCCGCCGGTCGGTCGATTCGTACCACCCTTCAATTCTCCCTTGAAACTGGGAACCGTCGGTTCTAAGGGCTCGTCTGGCGTGTCGTCTTCTCCTTCGGAAGATTCTTCTGGCACTTCGCTAATCAATGCCTTGAGAGACAACGACATGCGTTGTGCTTCTCGGTCAACCGAAAGCACCTTGACTTCAACCTCTTGGCCTTCTTTGACAATGCTGTTTACCTTCTGAACCCGATGATGCGCCAATTCAGAAATATGTACCAAGCCTTCAATGCCGGCTTCCAGCCTCACAAAGGCTCCAAACTTAGCGAGCCGAGAGACAGTTCCGGAGACCGTTGTTCCCGTAAAATATTTTTCTTCGACCGTTTCCCATGGGTGCGTTGTGGTATCACGATAAGACAATGCGATTTTGCCAGTGGTCTGATCAATTTTTTCGACCCTAACCTGAATTTTCTGCCCTTCCTGTAGCACATCGCTCGGATGGTTGACTCGATCCCAACTTAGCTTGCTAATGTGAACCAGTCCATCCACGCCACCCAGGTCCACGAAAGCCCCAAAGTCTTGGATGCGACGCACGACCCCTTCACGAATCTGCCCAATTTCTAATTCTTGGAGTAACTGTTGGCGAGACGCTTCGTTTTCTCGTTCCAGCAAAGCCCGATGGCTGAGCACCAAATTACGGCGCTGAGGATTGGCCTCCATGACAACACATTGTAGCCGTTGGTCGACAAATTGTTCCAAGTCTTCGACACGAAATAGTGCGATTTGACTTACGGGGATAAAGCCACGAAGATTGTTCACGTCGCATTCCAAACCGCCCGAGTTGTGACCTGTTACTCTGGCTTCAACCACTATCCCCTCAGAGATGTCGGACCAATCACCTACGGACATTGCCGCGCCTGGAATGGTCAATTCGTACAGTCCTTCACCTGCGTCGTACTTGACGACGGTGACTTCCATCTGTGCACCGATGTCGGGTGGTTCATTGAATTGTTTTAAGGGTGCGATTCCTTCGTCACGTCCGCCCAAAGAGAAGAAGACATTTTCTCGATGGACTTTGATGACGCTTCCAGTCAACCGAGTCTCCGGTTCGAGGATGGGTCTTAGGGTAGTAGCGTCTTCGGCTGTGATCAGCTCATCTAGTGACTTATCACCTAATGCTGCTGCGATTTCATCTTCCAGTTCTGCCGAAGATGACCTGGCGACAGGTTGAGGGAAATAAGAATCGGATTGTTGAAAAGAAGTTCTTGTGGACGATGGGGTTGCTGGTGCCTCGTCGTCAGAAGGCTGCGACGAATCCGATACTTCTCCAGCCTCCTTCTTCGTCTCTTGAGAAGCAATACTCGATGCAGAAGTAACGTCACTCTTCGGTGATTCCTCGTTTGAGGCCGAATCCATTTGACTGGACGCCAGTCCGGGGTTTTCTCTTTGCGAACCAATCTTGATGGTTCGCTTCTTGGGACCAACCGCAGATGCTAACTCCTGCATGTTGTTTTTTGTGGTCTCTGTGTTATCTGTAGGCTTCGTGCTATCTGCAGTCTTGGCTACGTGTGAGTCAGTATTTGTTGCTTCCGAATTAGAGGGCTGTGGTTCAGTTGTCATCGACAATTCTCAAGTGGCGTTTTTCGGCGCGGATCACAAGGCCGATGGTGATCCGGAATGTAGCAATCAAGTAAATAACGTTGTGTCGTTGCAGTCACGTTCGGCTCTCGTGACCCAACCCCAATAGAGACAATTTCAATGGCTGAAAAACCAGTTACATTCTAGCATCCTTCCAGGACTCGCGGTAGGCTGGGTCTTGGGAGACGGCACTTGTTTTGATTTCCAGGCATTCATCATGGGAAGTTCAACATGTTTGTGTTCCAAGTTCAAAATTATGGACCAATCGCCCGGTATCTGCTCGAGCAAGACCGGCCGAATGAGTTGGGGCCGGGAACGCCTCGACACGATTTTGCCGATTCTTTGTCGCAACTGAATATGGGTACGTTGTTTTCAGAGCACGATGTTGTGGACGAAGATATGGCTCGCTGTTGCATCGCTGGTCTATGGCTGAAATTTGATTTTCTTGACGAGTCTCACGAAATCAGTCAATCCGTACATTCTAACTCGGGCAGCTATTGGCACGGAATCATGCATCGACGTGAACCTGATTACTCAAATGCTAAGTATTGGTTTCGCCGAGTTGGAACTCATAAGATTTTTTCTGTGTTAAGTCACGACGTCAGCGAGATGGTAAAACGGGAAGGTTTGCCTGATGATTCTCCGGCCACATTCCTCGCTTTCCAGCATGAATGGGATCCAGCTGCATTTGTTGACCTTTGCCAAGCTGTGGCACGCGGAGCAAGTGACGTCGATGGCATAGCTCGCCGCGTTGCACAGTTGGAATGGCAGATTCTGTTTGACGCCTGTTTTTGGGAAGCGGTGCAACCCTCATCCGGAGGTTGAATATGGGTTGCGAGATGATGGATGGGGAATGCACATGGCTGGTTGGTAGACACAAGTCAATTTGCCGCTATCTTGTTTAGCTGTCGAATTTTCTCAACGTGACAGCCGTTTTGCTAACGCATTCACCAAAAGATCTATCTCGGCACACGTCGTGTACAGATGACACGACACACGTACGAATTGTTGTCCCCCAAACCGAATGATCGGAACCTCGATGCCGCATTCCTTCCACAGGCGGTCCTGAAGATTGTCTGGGCAATGCGGGCCAAGAGGGATATGCCCCATGGATGTATACCACGCACCGTCATCCGGTGTGAGTGGTTCGCGGCCTGTGACTTCGCTGATGCGTTTACGCGCTTGCTCTGCTAGGTATCTTGTACGACTGCGAAACGACTCCCAGCCTACCGATTCCAAAAAAGCGATCGCCGGAAGGATGGTTAAAAACGGAGTCGGGTCGCGTGTTCCCAACCAATGGAATTCGTCAAACCATTGTTGTCGTTCCTTTTCCAACAGGCTCCCCCAACTGGTAACCACAGGTTGCACCAAATGTTGTTGGCGCGGGTGTACAAAGAGGAAACCTGATCCGAAAGATGCCGACAACCATTTGTGACAACTGGCTGTGTAAAAATCACACCCCAGCTTGTCGAGTTCCAGTGGGACCTGGGCCACTGCATGGGGGCCGTCGATACACGTCATGATCCCATGCTGTTCAGCCAACTGACAGATCTCGGAGACAGGAAGTGTCATGGCTGTCGGTGATGTGATGTGGCTGAGCACGATCAGACGAGTCCTCGCAGTGATCGCCGATTCAATCACGTCGATCACGTCGCTGGTGTTCGCCACAGGTAAGGGAAGCGTCGTGATGACAGGTGCTGGAATCCTTTTCTGCTGGCAAATTTGTTCCCAAATCCGTGATACGGCACCATATTCGTGGTCCGTAAGCAGGACCTCGTCACCTGGTTGAAGCGGAATGCTGTTCGCGACAATATTCATGCCATAAGTGGCATTCTCGACACAGATGAGATTTTCAGGTGTCGTGCCGACAAGCGAGGCTAAGGCTATCCTCGTCTCGAGTAGCAATGGCTCCCAAGCACGAAAAAAGAAATCGACCGGATTCGCTTCCAGACGCTGCATCCAGGCACACCGTGCCTGCTGAACCACTTTTGGTGGAAGCCCAAACGAGCCGTGGTTCAAATACACGATGCCGTTTTGTAGATCCCACGCATCTCGATAGCGCAGCCATGCTGCATCGTTGTCTACTGGAGGTGTATCCATAGGTCCAATCGATAAGATACCAAATGCCTCCTAATTGCCGAAGCTCTCGAGGACCAAAATTTCGACAGTCAGTGTCCAATGAAGGAACCATGAGTGGCAAGTGTCGAATCTACTGAACTTTCAAATCAGGAGGAAGTCGCAAAACGCGTTGTTGTAGCGTGATGCTTGCCAGTGCAAACCTCCAAGCTTCCGTCGTTGCCTGCTAGTGTCGTCGTGATTTCAACTGATCTGCTTTTCGAATTAGATCGAGTAGCTCAGTGCGTTCGCCAGTCATATCGTCTCCCAGTGCGTTGGACGCGATTGACTCCATAGACGTCAAGGTGGCGTTACCGCTGAATTCGGAATGGCGAAGCAACATTCCGAAGCCGGCGACAGCGGCTGCGAAGCGGAAATCTTCGGAGGCCTCGGCGAAGGATTTGCCATCATCTCGCAATGTGAACTCGGTTTCGATTTGTTGACTCGCGTCCGCCGTTGGGTGCTTATATCGAATGGCTAGGGTGAGCAATTCACCACTAGCGGCTTGTTCGGTCAATTCAGGTTCGGGGAATGACGGTACGCGTTGGTATCGAGAGGTGGCAGGTTCGCTTTGTCCGAAGTGTTCTCCGACAGGAATCAGTTCATACAATGCGGTAACCCGATCTCCCGCTCCCAACTCTCCAGCGTCCATTGCATCGTTT
>JAKVBZ010000186.1 GCA_022448645.1 Pirellulaceae bacterium | reverse complement strand
GAAAGGGTTGGGGTTCCGTTGATGTCAATCTCGCCTGCCCCTGTTTTTGTCAACGTGTTTCCAGCCAGTTCCAATGTCTGGAAAGACAAGGAGGTGGGGACGCTCACGGTGGTGTGATCCACTAGGTTCACATCCGCTACGAATTCGTGATTGCCAGACGTCACGGTGACCATGGGCAGATCGTTGGTACTTGTCTGTCTTAGGTTGATGCTGCCTGTTCCGATCACGGAATAGCTATTGGCATTGTTAAACTCGATGCTGTTCACGATGAAAGCCGAATCGAGGGTCACGTCGACGTTTCCCGTAATGGTGTTCCCGAACAGCACGGGCGTTTGTCGACTGTCCGGCACGCCGTTGGGATTCCAGTTCGTTGTTTGATTCCAGTTACCGGACGCATCGACGTTCCATTCAAAAGCGGTTACCGGCGGTTCCGGTGCGATCACTGTAAAATTGTCGAAGGTATGGTGCAGCGCACTGTGAAAGCCGACGTGGGTTGCTGGATACGAATCGGAAGCACCGATGGTCGCCGCCAACTCCCATGTTCCTCCGTCCGCCGGACGCCAATAAGAACGAGCTTTTTCGATAAATCCGTTTTCACTGATATCGGCTTCTACCTTGATTTGGACGTAACCTTGAGACCAGTCAAAAGGAATACTTGGTTCAGGACCGCCAGCCCCCACGCTCAATTTGCCGCCACCACCAGAAATAAGGATCGCGCTGACCTGGTTCCACGGGTCTGTAGAAGCAATCCCGCCATCGCCGATGTACAAATTTGAATTGCCCTGAGTCACCATGGACATGTTCGCATGGGCCTGGACGATGACCGTCGTGTTCGGGTCAACGGCTTCACCGCCGGGGAAAATTGTCCGCGTAGAACCATGCGGTGGGCCACCGTCCATGTTCGAGGCTCCCTGAGTGTCGAGGTATCCGCTCGGCGAACCCGAATACGGTCCTCCCGCAGCGACAATGATTGGTGGATCTCGCTGAATTCCCGGCTGCCCCGCGTCAGCGCCTTGAAAGTACGGCATCCAGCCGCTGTCGTCGTAGTTGGGTTCCCCGGAGAGACCATTAAAGCTTTCGAACCAGTGGTGCCCATGATTGGCAGTGCGACCAATGTAGTTCTCAAAATCTTCAACGAAGGTTTGCGCTTGAATCGAGACTGCGGTGAAGAGCACGAGATGGCAGAAAATGGCAAAGCAAACAGGTCTTCTTCGCATCATGGGTCATCTTCCTTTGTCGAACTGCGGATTGAATCGGCTCGGGTCGGACTACCAATGGCAGTTTGGCACAAATCGCCTGTGTAAGGCTGCACCTACGATTCAGTCAATGAGCGTGCGTGTCGCGGGAAAAAATTTGGAAGAGAGTTCAAAACCCTGTCCGGGCGGGGCCGGGCGATTGGTATCCCGAAACCGCATCGAAGCCGAGCAAGGCGATCGGAATTTCCAGATTTTTAAAGCCGTCCCCAAAACCTTGAGGTTAGCCGAGTACGCCATGGCTGTCAAATCTTGTCGAGGTAACGGAGTATGTTCAAGATGGCCAAAAGATCGGAGCAACTGCCTCTACTTTTTATTGTTGCGTCAAAAGATGGATCTCCCTGGAAGACCTCAAATACTCAGATGTTTTTCAGAAAAGGGAGTTGTTTCGAACTGCACGGTCGCTCCAATGTTATCATGACGGTGGGAGTTTCGAGACATATTTCGGGCGGAATAGTTGACGGTGGTCCAGGAGCGATTTAAACTAAATACAACTGACGGTCTATCTGTTTGTGAGTCATTTTCAACTGAAATCTTCGGCAAAGCCAAAGTAAGACAGCCACTGCATTGATTGAATCCTACATCTCGGACTTAAAATGAAAAGAAAAGCTATAGGCCGTTTCCGTCGTATCACACGCACCCATGTGCACCTTCACGGTGACCACCTTTAGCTTTTTTGTTGCGCCATTTGAATTAGTTTGTCCTCGTTTTGAAAGGGAGCTGGACTAATGTTGTTGTTGAAGAAAAGTGTTTTGTTTTTTGTTTGCCTTGCGCTGCTGCTCACGGCAGTTTCTGCTCAGGCTTCGACAAGCGTCAGCGATGATTTCGAAAGCTACGGTGCGTTTGCTGCAAGCGCTAACAATGGCAATAAGTGGTTTCATGCTGGCGCCGCTGATAACGATGGTTCCTACGAGACCGGTAATTGGGGACCTATGTTTTTATTTGGTAGCGAAAGGGAGCCTCCCCAGGTGAGCGCGTCCGGTGGATCTGCTGGAAGTATTGGACTGACCAATTTTGATTCCACTGCCTCGAAAGGTACTTCAAGAGCTCTGCCAGCCATTCCTAACCTCGCAGCTGGTGAGACTGCTGAAATGTCCGTACACGTTGATCTATCAGGACAGGCTGCGGCAGGTCGAAGCTACCTGTTTATTGGCACCGATACTTTAGGTGACGGCTCAAGTCCGAATGACCAGTATGCTGGCATATCCATGAATGCCAACGGTGGCGGAAATATGCTTCAAGCTACCTTAGGTCCAGAACCTGCCATTACTCTTGGAACTGACGCTGCTGGTTGGACGGAGATCAAGCTCGTCATTGAGCAGCGATATCACGATGGCTATGAGTTTGATACAACTCACCTGGATGTCTTTTCAGGTCCGGTTGGTGGCACGTTGGAACATCGAGGTACCTACGGTGCTAACATGGTTTGGACACCGACAACTATTGGCCTTGGTCCGAACCTCGGTTCAATTTATGACAATTTGACGCTTAGTGTCGTCCCCGAACCTGCAAGTCTCAGCATGCTGCTGTTGGGTGCTGGCTTGATGTTCGTCAGGCGACGACGTTGAAGTCTTTGAGGTTTTGAACTGCCGAGTTTGGTCATCCTGGGAACGGCTGTCTGCGGTATGGCTGGCCGCCGGAGGGCATAACGTAGAGACTGGCACGCTTTCAGAACCAAAGTGGGAATGATGAGTCGGCATCGCAGAGGAATTTGCGGTGCCGACTCTATTTTTTGGTCTTTCTCAGTCGGTTCAGCAGATCCTCAAACCATTCCGCGGCACACACGGCAGCATCGCCCACACCAATTTGTCGGCCGAGGAGTTCAGTCACCGTTCTGTTCCCGCGTTCCATTTCGGTCTCGATGGCGGACGTCCAAATGGATACCGTAAGGCTCGGCCGATAGCTAGACTGTTTTTCGCGATTAGGTACCAATCGTTCATTTCGCCCACGCCGGGTCGGAGGAGATGCGGTCGTTGAACACCAGACGGCTTGCGCCGTGCCGCTAGGACGGAGTCTATCTCGTACCGTAGATTTGAATCTTCATCAAGTTACCGGAACAGCCCCCACCCCTCAGCCAGCGAAATTGCCTCCTAGGGACAGATTTCGACTGTCATTCGGTGGAGTATCACAGCATAGAAGGCAATCGTCTGGATGCGGGACGAGGCCTCCTGTTGTTGGGAGACGGAACGGGCAACTTGCAACCGGTTCGCGGACACGAATCCGGTATCTTGGCATATGGAGAACAACGGGGCAGTGCCGTTTGCGGGAAGACAATAGCAATCCACTCGGAATTGGTGCCATCCTTTACATGAAGTTTGCGAATCATGAAGGCCCCGTATGGGAAATCCACGCAGGTTCAGGTTATTGGTCGCAGGATTTGGCCATTCACGTTCTAGCAACTCCAAAACCACCTCAGTCAGTGGAAGTCCGCTGGCCGGACGGCCACCAGACAACTACACCAATTCCACCCCATGCAGCAGAAATTGAAATCGACAAGGACGGGGTACTGCAAAATGTGTGTGAGCGATGGAGTTGACATGGCACACTTTTGGTAATCTGATACGTGCGTTTTCAAGTTGCGTCAACGCGTTTTCTCCCAAGAAATCGCAACCCGAAGCGTCAGTGAGGACCGAATTATGAAACGTTTTGCTCAAGCCGTTTTGTTGAAAGACGATCCCGACATCATCGAGCAATACGAACGTCACCATGCCAGCGTGTGGCCTGAAGTCCGTGAAGGTACACTGAACTGTGGTGTCGAACGAATTTTTATCTACCGCTGGGATCGGCAACTATTCATGTTCATGGAAACGACAGACGATTTCGACATGGAACGCGACATGCCGAAATACATGGAAGATCCACGTGCCAAAGAATGGGACGAGTTGATGAGAACGATGCAGGAGCCTATGCCCGGTGCTCCGGCAGATTCTACGTGGGTGCCATTGCAGGAGATCTATGCATTGGAAAAGGATCGTTCCGGACAACGAACCCCCGATTTCTTTGAAAAGCCAGCTGTGAAGATCAAACGAAGTGGCCTGACCTATTCTGACCGAGTCGTCGTGGTAACCGGTGGAACGAAAGGGATCGGAGAAGGCTGTGCTCGAGTCTTCGTCGACGCCGGCGCAAATGTTGTTGCTATCGATCGAGACGGTGAAGCCGGTGAACAGCTAACCAGCGAATTAAACGCTGCAGGACCAGGAAGCTACCAACTGGAAATCGCAGACGTCACCGACCCGACGGCGCTCGAGACGGTATTCACGAAAACCGCTGAGACATTTGGCAGAGTCGATTGCCTCATTAATAATGCTGGCTTTCATCCACCCCACAAAACGATCGATAATTTTAGTCTCGAAGAGTTCCAAGATGTGCTGCAAACCAATCTTGTGGCATACTTTATGGGATGTAAGCTCGCCTTACCTCACTTGCGCAGGACCAAGGGAAGCATCATCAATCTCAGCAGCCTGGTGGGAGAGATGGGACAAGAACTGGCAACCACGTACTGTGCCACGAAGGGAGCCATTACATCGATGACCAAGGCACTGGCCATCGAAGAAGCCCGACACGAAGTCCGCGTCAATTGCCTGCAACCAGGGAATATCTTTAGCAACAGTATGCTGGGGTTGGTTCAAACATCGGCCGGCCGAGAATACTATGATTGGATCACGGCCAACCAGCACCTGGGAAGGGTCGGCACGAGCGAAGAAGTGGGACAACTGTGTTTGTTCCTGGCGAGTGAGGCAGCATCCTATTTGACAGGACTCGCGATTAACGTGAGCGCCGGTGCTGAATTAGGCTACGGCGCAAAATTTCCACTGCGTTTTACCGAAGCATGACAACAACGAAAGAGAATTGCCAACGCATGCATGGCCCGGTTGTATCTCTTCGTACTCTCTGCAGCCC
>JAKVBZ010000185.1 GCA_022448645.1 Pirellulaceae bacterium | reverse complement strand
ACAACTGTTGCAGCTCCAATCGTCGTTCCCGTCATAGGTTAGGTTGCAGTCAAACGTGTTACGGATGGTTGCTCCGAATGCGTTTTCCGCGTCGACCCAGCCGCGTACACGGAAGTTATTGTTCCCGGTGTGTGTGACGGTGTCTTTGAAGTTTTGTGTGAATATGCTGCCGAAGTCAGCGGTGGACGGTGAACGCAATTTTTGTTTCACGAACTCCTGTGCCATCACCCAGGCCATGCCAGAGTTTTCCCTCACAATCCGTTCCTCACGGTTTTGCGTTTCCTTCGCGATGCGTTTCTCGCGTTCTTCCGTTTCGGCAACGGCAGCTTTTGCTCTTTGAACGCCGTGAATCATCGCGTTTACTTCTGATTGTTTAGTCGAATGCGCGACGGCAGCGGCCGTGTGAAGCGTACGTAAAGCGTTGTCGAAATCTTTGGCGGAGATCGCCCGTTGCGCATCAGCCATAAGTGTCGCTACGCGAACATTCGCTTCAGTGGCCAGAGCGTCTTGAATTTCGTCAAACATTTTCTTCGCCACGTCAACTTCGGTCGCGTTAGTAATAGCGAGTGCGATCTCCAGATCAGCAGCTGCTTCACCGCGATTCATGTTCTCAAGAGATTCGCGAGCGGATTCGACAAGCGCGGCAACTTCACGATTGGAAATATCGATAATGATTTGCCTCGCTTCGACGGTGTCCGTCGCGGACGGAACGAGTACCGCCTTCTGAGCATGCTCTTTGGCCTGTGCCAAGTCACCTGCATCAATGAACCTACGTGCCGATTTAGTGCGCTTAGCTACGATATCGTCGGCCAATTCTTCGGCGCGTTGGAACTCTGTTGCCAGGGGGGTTTGCAGGGCCGATTCCAAAGTGGATTGAGCCTTGTCAAGCTGCCAATTCACAGCGTGATCTTTACCTTCATACAGCAATTGACGCACTTGGTCATTTGCTGATTTGACGCGACTTGCAGTTTGAATGGTTTTAATGCGAGCCCGTATGGTAGCTAACTGGATTCTCTCGTCGGCCGTTACTCTTGTATCCAGCAGACTGCAAATACTTAGCGCCTTGTCGACTTGCCCCTGCTCCAATTCTGTATTTGCGTCTTCGATCGCCTGTGCAACTTCGGCACGAACTTCCACCGCACGCCAGTTTGAGCGGATTTGTGACTGAGACAATACCAGCAGGATTGCACCACAAAGAACGATCGGCACTGCAATGTAGATGCGGTGTTGAACCGAAGGGCGTGGTTGGTTCCGTAGTAATTGTGCGATTCGCTCAGACATTGGCGGCCATGCTGTGAACGCAATGCCTCCGGCTAGGAGAATCATCCCGGAGAGCAAGGCGAGCCACGGAAAGAAAGTGGCAAAAAAGCCTGTCACTATGATCGTGGTGACGACAGCAACGACAATTGTCTTCCACGGGAACTTGGGTGGGCCTATGTCTACTTGCGCAATTGGTGTCGATCGAGCGGGTTCGGTTGCGAACAATCCGTTGATCTTCTTGGCGGGTACACCATCGCCTTCTTCACCTTTACGGACGATAGTTTCAGGCTTAACCTTTGATTCGCGAGCCAGAGTTTTGAGTTGCCGTGACGTAAACGGTCCTTGGAAAGTTTGACCTTTGCGGACGAACCATTGTGAGGACTCAGTCATCGTAAATTCCCCGTAGATTAACACTTGTGTCAGGTAATCTGGATCAAGTCATGGCCATTCATTCCTCCCATGGCCATGATGGCTGCCATCGTTAGCATACAGGATCGATACGTGATTCTCATGCGCGTCTCCGAATCCTGTTTGACAATCCTTGCCTTAGCTTGCACTCCACTGAGTGCTGGTCAAGTCAACCTGTTCAATTCCAATTCCACGGGGCCTTTGCGGCATTTTGCTACGAAAACATTGAACACATGAGACCCGTTCCATCAGGCGGCACTAACCTCGAAAAAAATGTCGTCAAGTTGCCTATATTTATTCATGTTTTTCACCTGTGGGGGGGCGGTTTGGGGGGCAGGTCACGAAAAGTACCTATGAGCTCCACTCGTTCAGTCGGTTTCCCAGGCAGTGATGTTCGTTACTCGTTCGTCCAGATGTAATGTGATCGATGCAGCATGTACCTGAGGTATGTGTTCGTCGTTGTTTCCCCCTAAAGGGGGAAAACAACACACACACCTCCTTCCGAAGAGATGCTCGTTGGTCCTCGTTAACGAACATCAACGAACATCAACGAGTATCCTCCGCAGGTTCCTCGCACTCATTTGGCTTACCGTCTTCCTGTTTAGTGTCGGTAGTCGCTGATTCATGCCTGGCTGCTTCAGATTTTGCGAATCCCTTCTCGTACTCGTCACCGTACTCAGCAAGCAAATAGCCGCCTTGCACAAGCCGACCCTGAACATCGCGGTACGGATGAATCGCGATGGTTTTTTCCGTAACCATGTCTGCGAAGGCCTCACGAAACGCCAGTTGCGGGACTTCACCTCTAAGGTCTTCGATATTCCTCTTAGATCGCGGAGTCTTGTGGTTCCGCATAATGGAAGTAATGCGTGCTCGGGCACGCTCGACTTTGGCGTGATGGATCTTGGCTTCAGCTTCGTGTTTTTTTGTTTGTCTGTCGGCTATTCGTTTTTCTCGGTGTTCCTGGAGGTCCACAAAATCTGCTTGCCACAAGATCTCGTTAAAATTCATTTGTAGAAGGTGGAACTGATCGTCTCGACCGCCTGCGCGGATCGCTATGTTATGAATGCCTTCGCCTTGGTATTCACCCATCCGGCCCATCAACCAGTAGTTGCCAGCGAATTCAGCGATGCCGGCTTGGCTTAGGTCCTCGAGATTGGGAGCGTCGTCAAAACTGGCAGTTTTTTTTACGTGGTGGCAGATAACGACTTCAGCTGGTCGGCACGCGGCCATGAAGCGTCGCATTGCCGGACCAACCTCAGTCAGATTGGCGGTATTCAATCCCTCCAGGCCCATGTAGAGCGGGTCCAGGATGAGGACGTCGATGTCATGTTCCACAATAGCCGCCGCCACGGCATCACAATCTTCCTGACGGGGCAATGTTGGGAAGTTTGCAGCCTCAACCCTGATCCAGTGCTTAAGCTGTTCCGGGCCACACCCGGGACCAGCTGCCTTGCCGAGCTTCTTTAAAGCTGACTTGAGAGAAGCCTCCCCTGTAATTAACAGCACACGCCGCTGCAGTGGTACAGTGAAATTCCCCAGCCAAGAACGACCAGTTGCGAGAGCGACACAGAGGTCAGCCATTAGAGTTGTCTTAAGTGACTTCTGCTTAGCCCCAACAATGGTCGGCTGACCGCTCGCGAAAACGTCTTCTACGATCCACTCGACCGGCTCTCTGATCAGGTGCCAGTGATCGGCAACATCGACCCCTGCGAACGTCCGGGCCGGTTTGTCGTCGGCTGGCACTCGGTGCTGCCTCTCCAAACTGGAATACCGTTCAGGTTTGGCACTCCGCAGATAGCCACGTTCGCCAGACTGCTTTGAGGCATCTTTGATCTTATGCTGCAACTCATGCTCGGACCACGGCGGCTCACATCGTTCATTGTATTCGGCCAGGACATCCATCGCCTGTGATTTGGTTAGATCGAACCCGAGCATCAAGCTGCAAGCCACGCTGAACGTCTGATCATGTCCACGCTGCCCGCTGATGGCTGACGGCATCTTTGCCACGTATTTTCTGGCACGGTCGACGACAGCGTCATCAGAACGCCAGTCGTGACGCTCGGCTGTCGCTGGCGCAAACGGCCAGTGCAATTCAAGCATCTGGCTAAGCTGCCGGGTGCAGTCACGAACGACGCAGCAATCATTGACTGCCTGCCCGGTCACCGTGAAGTAACGACCCTGAGAGTATACTTCGATACCAGGTGCCTTGTCAGAGACGGCAGCAACATTCAGGAGCTTTCTCTTCCCTGCCGGCAACTGCTGGTCTGATCTGCAGAACACCTTCACGCCCGTTCCACTCGGCGATACTTCGGAGTACGTGTCGAAATCGTGGACAATTTTCTCCGCCCAACTGGCCAGCGTCCCATCGGCGGGGTTTCGGCATCCATCGAGGTCGATACCAAAGAACTCATCCTCTGTGCCAAATACAAATCCAATGCCGGCATGCTGCGCCTCGTTGTATGTCTGAGTGACCATATCGAACGATGTCCAGGTTGTCGGATCCGTACTGCTCGCCGCGCCGCCATACACACTGACGGGCATCTTTGTTTCACGGCCACCACGCTCCACATTTTGCCACAGCACCCACTGATCTCGTTTGCGTACGTCGTCCGGGACCCCCTCAAATTTGACTGTTATTGCGCAGCTCATCCGTCGCTTCCCCGCAGAGCGGACGCATCGGAAACCGGTCGTGTCGGATGCAGAAGCGGACGATCGCTTCATCGAGCTTCAGAATTTTCGCGATCGGTGATGGCGGGATCAGTAGCTTTGTCAGCAACTGAATTGCCGTTATCAGATCACCGTTGTTGTTGTTATTGGCATCGGCCATAATATGTCACTCCGTTGGTTGCGGAAAATTCGAATGGTCGTCCCGGCTGCATACCGGGACGGCTTTTTTACTTGGTGTCGTTCGACTGAGAATTCAACCACGCGAGCAAATCGCTCCGCCGCCATCGTGGCCGTGTACCGATGCGGATCGGCTTCGGAAACCTGCCAGCGATAACCTGCAGTTCCAGGTTGCGCTCTGTCGTGAACAGCCACTTCGCGGTCTGTTTTTTGGTGGCCAATGGAGGCAATCCTGAGACATCGATTTCTGCCAGTGACATCGTGTGTACTCCGATCCGAACTCTCTTGAACGCTGACCCCAGCGTCCGAACATTGGCATTTGAGCACGAAAAAACGGCGTGAGAATGTCGATCTCACGCCGTGTCCGTAGTTGTCCGATGTTCGGCCTTAAATGTCCGATATGTGTCCGTTAGCTGGGGGGATTCAATTCCTGAATCGCCGACTGACGCAGGTCAATCTTGCCACGCGGCGACTTACGCCTTGCCAGTCCGCGACGAATCAAATCAGGCAACGCACGCTGAATCGTCTTTGGGTTAATGTCCAGGTCAGACGCATATTCCGCGGACTGCTTCCACCCCTGCCATGGATCAGACTTGTTGAATTCTGCGACGTACTTCCGTAATCCTTGAACCAGCCACGCCGTAAAAATCGGTGTGCCAAATTCTTCAAGGTGTTCTTCAG
>JAKVBZ010000184.1 GCA_022448645.1 Pirellulaceae bacterium | reverse complement strand
AGCTACCGAATGAGCTGATTGGTCTACTTCGGTTCACCTGGAAGCGGTTCTGAAGCCTCATGCCTAAAAGTGTTATTGATGAAAAATCATACGGTCACGGTCGTTGTTGTGACTTTGGCTATTTTGTTGAACGAAGTCCTTAACGTGAATGGCACTCTATTGGATGTGATCACAAACTGCGATGCGAGATTCACGTCATGCACCATTTATCTTCAATCATGGTCAGGGGGTTGAACCTGTCTATTCTATAATGTCGCAGGCTCGTGAAGACTTGCAAGCACAGAAACAAAATGATGTCGTCGCTCTGGGGAACATGATGGTACCCAGTGACAAGATCTTCCGAGAACTTCACTCTGTGTCTCTGCAATACATGGTGAATTCTTCGTGCGGCGAACGTACTGCCCCCCCGGCAAGAGTCGTACCCATTTCGCTTGTGAGGATCCGTTCCAGGTCGACTGCATGTGATGGAGTTGCGGGGGCGTAGTCGTGCATATTTGATTTGATAGACAAAAATAGTTTGGATAACCCGGTGATCACTCTCTGGAGATCATTCCTCGTCAATACAATTTATGGTGGATCCCCACCACGAATCGAGCCATGTCCTACAGGTGTGATGATGGTGGCAAAATGCCGATTTATTCCGTGTGCACACCACTGGCTACGTACCGTCGTTGCCATGTGGGCCAGTCGTCTTCCTGGTGAGGGGCGTGACGACTACGTGCTCGAAAGCCAGGTAAATACTTCTCTGAATTTTCGAGCGTGATGCCCGCGGCGTGATACCGTAGATCGATGCTCCACCGAGTATGGTCGCTGTGATTTGCTAAGGAACGATGCACCATGAGATTGCTGAAAAACAAAACATCACCGACGGACATTTTGCACGAACACGGCTCGCCTCGAGCAGAGGGATCGTCAGTGGGGCGGTACGCGAGGTGTTCTGGGTCCATGCTGGCAGCAACGAGTCCCCAAGTGTGACTCGACGGGATCACCTGCATGCATCCATTTTTTTCATCTGTATCAACCAACGGAATCCAAGTCGACACAATGAGTTGTTCAGCGGTGGACTCGCCCAAATAATGGCTGTCCTGGTGCCATAGGACTTCGGTGCGTTTATCATGTGGAACTTTAGGTCGTAAAGCAAACATTCCGGTGGCCTGAATCTCTGGGCCGATAAGCGTTTCTAATACGTTCAGCAAAGCCGGGTGCCGCATTAAATCGAAGAGTTCTTTGGTGAGAACGTCTTCGTCCCAACTTCGCCGTTTTTGGTAATTCCCCATTTCTGCATACACGTGCTGCCACCTTGTACCAAGAGGCTTGTCACGATGGATGTCCCGAATCTTGCCCTGTTCGTATAGCCTGCGAGCCCTTTTGTCGACGGCCTCAGCAACACATTTCAGCAGACCTTGGAAAAATTCAGGTTCAATGAGCCCTCGCAGTAGGAGAAATCCCTTATCGTTAAACTGCGTTTGGAGACGACTCAGTGACATGAAAATTGACGTAATGCTATATGGTGATAAACCAAGTGGGCCTTTTCGCGTGAAGACATTTTCATTTTTGCTAAAGGCGGATTGGTACCCTATTGTTCTCTTGCATTCACGGTTCGGTATTCTTCAAACGAATGTCCCGGTAAGATATGCGATTCCAAGCCACCTTTCAATATGTAGGGCTGCGGGCAAACACTTTAAGATGCGATTCTGTAATGGTTTAATGCTCCCCTCCAAAGCATCAATGGGCCCGTTTTTCATGTAGGTGATCGGTCATCTTCCTTGTCCCAGCTCGAACACTTCATCGTGCGGCAGTTCTGTTCACCCCGATCAGATGATAGGCCACGAAAGTGTCGGTGAGTTCCGGGAGAGGTGCTGGCGGTTGTCGGACCGGATGTGCCGGCTGCTAGTTCGTGTTAAATTGGCCTGAAGCCACGCAGTCAGCGAATAGAACGAACCGTATGTCCGGATGGGAAATGGCGCCGCAGCGTCCATTTTCCCGGTTTGTAAGGGAACCGGACGTGGCTTGGCGGTGAGATGTTCATGAAAATATCCAGTTGTAATTTAGGTCATAATCTGACAAAATAGGGCGCTGCAGGCAGTTTCCAGCACACTTTTTTATGAGGCGCGAGATGCGACGGTTAACAAATTTCAAACATGGAGCGGTCATTGCCCAACAAAAGACTTTGTTGAGGAAACGATACAACAGCGGTTTTACGCTGGTAGAACTTTTGGTGGTCATCGCCATCATCGCGATACTCATTGCCTTATTGCTTCCTGCTGTTCAGGCGGCGCGAGAGGCAGCGAGGCGGATTCAATGCACGAACCATGTCAAACAAATTGCATTGGCTGCCATGAACCATGAGAGTGCTTATGGAACACTCCCGCCAGGTTTGCCCGGTGGTCATCGTAATAATCGCCGACCAACTTGTGCTCAGGTTGGCACGCAACTGCAGAATTATTGTGCGGGGCCGAATTGGGCATCTAATCTGCTTCCACAGCTTGAGGAGCAAGTTCGTGATGAGGATTTGAATGCCTGCATGACTGGGCAACTTGCTGATGGATGGAACGCTGCCGACGATTGCGAACATGATGCCTTCAACGGCATCGGTCGAACCACGCCTGGCTTCTATCGCTGCCCAAGTGCCGAACCGATGACGCAGATTCATGAGTCGGGCGTGACACAATTCGAATCACTCAGCAAGGGTAACTATGCTGCGTGTTTCGGTGCCGGTACTTGGAGCTCCTGGGATAGCAGCGACCCAAATGAAGCGCGACTGGTCGGGGCGTATCAGGTAAACATGCTTTTCGAGCTTGAAAGCGGTGAAAATTCAAATGATTGTTTGACCACCGGCAAGGCTCGTCGCGGACAGGATAAGGGAACGAAGTTGTCGAGTATCGAAGACGGTACGTCGAATACAATAGGCTACAGTGAGCTACTCGGATTCGACCATCGCCAGGATGTTCGGGGTGTTTGGGTCAGCGCGGCGATGGGGGCGTCCATTTTTACAGCGTTTCTAAGCCCTAACTCGCCAGATGCCGACAATGTGTTGGGATGTGCTCCAAACATCGATCCAACGGATCCTCGTCCGTGTACGCAGATTTCGGGAGGCTGTGCTGCGTATGCTGCAGCTCGCAGTTCACATCCAGGTGGGGTCGTTACTGGCCGTGTTGATGGATCTGTCCAGTTTCAAAGTGAATCTATCGACATAAACATCTGGAGAGCGCTCTGCACGCGTGAAGGTGGAGAAACCGTTAGCGATTCTCCCTAGGTGTGCAGGTCGATGGGGACGATGCGAAGTGGATCACGGGCATGCTGCTGCCCGTTCCTAGCCATTTGCTTACTTATTTCTTGATTCGTGCTATTGGCCGCTCGGCGAATTTCTGCTCCAATTGCGTCCTGTATGCTGCGGACGACTTTTCTCTGCGGTTCAGGTCATGAAGTTAGACTTCCAATAGGTAAGGGGATTTGGGGTGTACCGCTACGTACGTTTTCATTCAAAGCCATTGTGTCTGTCACTGGTTCTTTTACTTTTGGTCTTCAGCGGATGCGCTGAAGAGGATCCATTTCCCGAGGGAGACAAGGGCGAGGTGTACAATTTGGTACGGGAGGTTGCGGACGCTGCCGGAAGGGCTAGTTTTGCCAACTATTTCGCAGAAGGTGCCGTTCCTGACGCCCAACAGGAAGCGATACTGAACAACTTCGTTTGTGTTCCGGAGGGAGAAATCGAATTTGAGGGAGACTCAGTCACCTTTCAGGTTACTCTCGAAGATTTGCAAGGTAATCCCACTGTAGTCACCTGGACCGCTCAGAAAGTTGGAGAGTTATGGAAGCTCTCGAGTACTCCGCTTTCACCCTAGGGATAGGTGAAAAAGCATCGTGTCAAACAAGGACCCATCACGACGCCCTTGATGAACTCTCGTAGTGCTCACCAATGGATCGTCTCGCCGTGGTTCGATCTATGCTTTTTCTGTAATTTGTGGTGGCTATTGGCTTGGATTCCCTTGCTGGTGTCTCCAGAAGGCACGTCACGTCTAGAGTTCTGGCAAATCTATTTTCTCACAACGCCCCATCGCTGGCTGACGTTGATCCTGGTGGCCACTGACGCTGACCGTCGTCAAGGTCTCAATCGTCTGTTTTTAGGCATAGCGCTCGTGGCTGCCTTGGTCGTGTTGCTGACGTTTTCTTGGATGGGGGCATTCGTCTGCCTTGCCCTTGTTGACTATGTGTGGAATTCCTGGCACTTCGCCGCACAGCACGGAGGTATCTTACGAATTTATGCACGAAAAAATGGTGGTGGTAGGCCCCTATTGGAGACCATCAGCGTTCGTGTCTTTGTGACGTATGTCTGCTTGAGGTTGGCAGGTTGGACAACCGGTTGGGCCGAGGCCTATCCATTCGCCATGTATGTGATTCAGACGGTTGACGTATTGGTCATGGCCCTGCCGTTGACGCTTGTCGTGGTGGAAGTCGCCAGCACTCGTACTGGGCGTGGGGTGGCGAAGACGATCTATCTGCTGAGCGTAAACGGATTGTACTGTTCTCTGTTACTTAGCCTGTGGTGGGGGCATCATCGACTAATCCTAGCGCTCACGGTGGCTTCAGCTGCGTTTCATGCGATGGAATATCTGGCTATTGTGACGCACTATGCCTCGCGACGTCGGGAACGAGGATCCGCGTCGCTTTTTCAAGTAATGTCCCGTCGTTGGCTGCAGTTTTTCACGATTTACGTTGTTTGTCTGGGGGCGTTTGCCAGCTTTGCGGATCGACAGTACATGCAATGGTGGCTAGGACTAAACTTTTGGGCAGCTTTTTTGCACTATGCCTACGATGGGTTGATTTGGAAACTACGACAACCGGATACTGCCAGTACGCTTGGTGTCGAACTGCGGGAGAGTTAAAGAAACGTGAGTGACGGGAAGCAACAACGCGATAGGCAGGAACACAAAGTGGCAATCGCTGTGTTCTCCGTATCTCTTGTGTTTGCTGTCGTTGTGGCCAGCCTGTCGGTAGCTGGAATGCGTCAAGGCCATTGGTGGCCAGGGGCGATTTGGCCGTACGGGTTCGCCGGATGTATTCTTGTAAATGCTGCAGCGATTGTGCCCTTGTCATATGCTCTATCCGTCTTGTGTGATCAATGGTTAACTGGTCGGACGAGGTATTTCGTTGGGGTGATATGCCTTCTGTTAGGTCTGTGCTTGATGATAGCCACAGTGACGACGGCCACCGATGTGGAAAATGCTTTTTCGAACGCGGGGCCTATGGCGCACGCCTTGGTCCGTGTGATATGGCCAACGTTGATGACCGTTTGTTGGTTGTGTGGATTGATGCTGATCTTCCCGTGGCATGGCTCCACGAGACCACGTGCAAATACCTATTTAACTCTGTTG
>JAKVBZ010000183.1 GCA_022448645.1 Pirellulaceae bacterium | reverse complement strand
TTCAATGCGTTGTCTGCCAATTTCGCGCCTGGCGGTTACGCTGCTTCAAGTCCTGGTCAGATTCCTGAACCGACAACCTCAGTATTGCTGATATTGGGACTTGCGTCCGCAATATTGGCCTTCCGAGGAAATGGGATCTTTAGGTGCGAAGGCTAGTTTTACTCTATGAGAACAAGATTAAATTGTTGACAGGCCCTCAACCCGAAGGTAGTATGAGAGGGTAAATTTGTTGCTAGATATAGGTAGAAGCCAATGCCAAGGATCACAGATAGATATTGCAGAAAAGGCCACCGGTGTATTGCGCATGTCGCGCAGTGCTGCGGTGGCTTTTTTAGTGGTTGATACCCAACTTTACTCAAACAAATTTTGGCTTTTATTAAGAAAACTGTGGAGGATGACTAATGACTATGTACTTGCTTAAACTTTTTCGACCAGTAGCAGTTATTGCTGCAATTTTTGTATTGTGCTTGGCGTTGGTGACCAGTTCCCATGCCGTAATGATTCTGCACGATGGATCACAGGTTGCATCGGATGGCTTTGAATCTGATACAGTTGGTGCACATCCGAACGGTTGGAATCCGAAGGACGGAAAAGGACCTTCGGCGAACGTTGTTGTTGCCGACAGCGGCCCTTCAGCAGCTGAGGGCAGCAATTACCTTATTCTCAACCGAGCGAACAATTCTGGTTCTGATGGCCGTGCATATCTGGGCTTTGCGGAAATAACGAGTGGTGAGGTTTCCGCAGACTTTTCGTTGTACGTACCTTCTACCAACGTCGTGAGCGTAACCAATAGTTCCGAGGGAAATATCGGCTTAGGACCGAATATGGCCGGAGGGCTGTACTTGGGGTTGGGTCAAAAGAACGCTTCCGGCCCATCCACCATTGATTATTATGATGCGGCCTCATCCGCTTGGGTGAATTCGGGCTTGACTTACGCTTACGACACTTGGCAGCGAGTGACGATGGCGGTCAATGAGGACACTGGCGATGCAAGCTTGTCGATTGACGGTACTAGCGCCAGTTTCAATATTGGCCGGACCGATTTCGCTGTGAGTAGGTTGGAAATCGAAGGCGGATTTGCTGGTGGAGCCGGACCACCACACAATCAGCTCTTTGTGGATGCCGTTCCCGAGCCTACGTCTTTGGGCCTAGCAGGAATCGCACTGTTGGCGTGTGTTGCAGGTTTGAACGCGTTCCGTCGACGCTAATAACCAAATCATATCGGCAAAAAATGAGAATAGTGATGAGCCGCCCGAACCTCGGGCGGCTCATTTTTTATTGGATAGTAGTGAGTTTGACAGTAGTGAGCCTGCGGCTCACCATGCTCAATATCCGACATTTTGAGACAAATCATATCGCAACATCAACGCGTGCTGGTGCATCATAGCGCACTTTTATTGAGCCTGTTTTTTCAATAATCGACGTACCAATTGTAGATTAGCGCGTGCATCCGCGTGTTGGGGATCTATCGATAGGGCACGCAGAATTTGTCTCTCTGCTGCACGCAAATCGCCTTGTTGGATGAGAGTTCCTCCCAAAAAGGCGTGCGCATCCGCATTGTCGGGTCGCAGGCGAATCGCCTCTTCAAACTGGCGACGGGCCAGACGCCAATTCTTCTCTTGGATGTATGCGAATCCGAGTTTGACGAGAACATCGGGCATGTTCGGATTGTTCTCGAGGGCCCGTTGAAGATGCCGTTTCGCTTCTCGGTAACGTCCCTCTAACAAAAGCAGTCGACCGAGGTTTCCTTGGGCGTCCGCATAGTTGGGGCGGATGCGGATAGCCTCTCGAAATTCGGCGGCGGCCAGATCAAAATGTCCTTGTTGAGCCAACAGAGCCCCGAGATTGTTGTACGCGACCACATGCTCCGGATACAGACCGACTAAACGCCGGTACTCCTTAGCAGCTGCATCCATCATGTTGAGATCTTGTAGGTACAAGGCAAACTGAAAGATGTTACGTCCCTCGTTCAGGCTGGGACCAGGCGTCGCCATCGGCAGTAGCTGCCCAGTAAGTGGTGCCGCATCGGCAAAGCGCTCGTCCAGCGTTTGTTGGGAAGTACTTGTGGCGTCTTCCAATAAACGGTTGATCGAAAGACGACCTTTATAGAGACAAACAACTTGGCCTTCCTGGTTGACGAGAAAACTCATAGGTACGGGAAGTGGCAAGTTGAGCGTAATCAACTGATCATGCACCTTTTGCAGGTAAGCAATCAGCGACGTGTTGGCTTGTCCTGCCTGGAATGGAAACTCCATACGACGGAGTGCTCGCTGGGCTTCACCCCAATTCGAGTCGGTACTATTCAATCCGTCCACGGCTAATGCGACCACATCGAGTCCGGCTTGTTGGATTTCTTGGTGCCGGTCTGCTAATTCCCGAAGTTCCTCCATACAAGGAGTACACCAACTGGCCCAAAGATTAATGAGTAATGGTTTTCCTTGACCAACGGGAAGATGTTGCTGACCACCTTGAAAGCTTTCATAAGCCAACGCTGGGATGGGCAGTTGCGTCACGGTTCGGATCCGTGCGGTACGTGATGGGGGTAACACAAGAGCTTCATCGGAATTCTGATGCAGTTCGATAGTTTGAGGTTCTTGGGGTACCGCTTTTCCACGACCTTGCTCGAGTTGATAGCGGCCGTCGACCGAAAGGTTATGAAAGACCTCAACGCCGCGACGGTCATCGTTGTCACAGGGCCAATGGACTGTTACCTGTTCGATGCTGTTAGAATTTCCCAGCCCAAAATGAAGCCATTTGCTAGATTGTGACAAGAAAGCATCGCCAGCGCGCAGCGTCTTAGTGAGAGACATACGACGAGATTCGTTGTCGATAGCTATAACCTCAATCCGTGCTCCGATCGCGTCTCGGTTGGTGGTTGTCCCATCACCTAACAATCGGAGCGATAGGTAATGGTTTCCGACTGCCGCGTCGTTTCGCAGCAATCGAAGGCGTGGTGCATTGCGGTTGGAAACCCACAGGTCGACGTCTCCATCGTGATCCCAATCAACCTGGGCCAGGCCCCGTGCATCGTCAGGAAAGTCGATTCCTGAAACGGCCGAAATGTTGGCAAAGCGTCCGACCTCGCTCGTCTGGTTGCCTTGGCCTGTATTCAGAAAACAGCAATTCCGTTCACGTCCACTGAACGATCGACCCTGGCGCAGCATCGCGCCCAGTTCCTGTCCGGCTTGACGAGAACGACGCGTCCGTTCGGTGCCCACGGCGTCCAGCGATTGCGACACGACCTGCCGCCACCAGAAACTTCACAAATCGCCGGAGTCGACGCCGGTGATGTAACCGTTGGCGGCGACGAGATCTTCCCAGCCATCGTTATTCAGATCGACGAAACCCGTTCCCCAGCCCCAACGCCCGACGGTCACCCCGGCTGCCACGCTGGTGTCGCGAAAAATGCGATCCCCCTGGTTGGTGAGCAACGTGTTGCCGCGGGCAAAGCGTTGCAGCCGCCTGCGGACTTGCGGGTCTACATCCGGTTTGAACATGGACTGGAATGTGATACGGTTTCCCGCTGCCGAAAACATGTTGCTGACGTACAGGTCCATGTGGCCGTTACGGTCATAGTCCCCCCAGGCGACGGCCATTCCTGAAGCGCTGTCCTCAACGCCCACAGTCGCTGCGACGTCCCGGAACCGGCCACCGTCGTTTTCGTACAAATTGTTGCGACCGAAGTCATTGGCTACGTAGAGGTCTTGGTCGCCGTCGTTGTCAAAATCTTCCCAGGCCGCCGCCAAAGACCAACGCCGATTGTTGACGTCCAGTCCGGTTGACTCCGTGGCATCGGAGAATTTCCAGCCGTCCGCATCGGTTTCATTGCGGTACAACACGTTCGCTCCTCCGTCGTTCGCGTCATGATAGACAAAATGAGCGCCTGCACCTCCGATGGGTTGAGACACTTCGTTTCCCAGAGGCGTGTTTTGCATGTAACCGCAAACGTATAAATCTAAAAGCCCGTCTCGGTCATAGTCGGCGGCGCTCAGCGACATGGTATCGTGTGTATTCGCTAGGAACTCCTGCACCTCGAATTGACCGTTACCGTCATTTCTGGCGAGCACAAGTCCACCTAGGATGGCTACCGCGAGATCCTGATCGCCATCGTTGTCCAGGTCCACCAACAGAGCGCTTCGCGAGTTTTCCAGCCAGTTCACACCGGATGTCGAGGAGACATCTTGAAGCGTCCCATCGGTGTTCTGTACGAAGAGTCGATTGGGTAATCCGGTTTCTTGACACAAGTACAAATCATCCAGTCCATCTCCGTTTACATCACCCAATGCGATTCCGGGAGTACCAACGATGTAGTTGTACTGGCCTTCCTGTAGCCGGTCCAACCAGTGATTCAGCCCTCGCATCAGTTGGTTGCGATAACAGTCGTTGTCTGCAAGCACAGAACGGGTGCAGTCGGTGAACAGTGGAACATCTGCACTGCGCGAAACGACCTGCTCCCAATCCTCAACCGCTAGGGATAGCAGTTGTGGTGTACTGTCCCATGGTGGCAACGTCCAACTCGCTTGCCATGTCGCATGCTGTTCGATGATGCCTTCAGGGGAATTTCCAATGAGTGAAAAATACTGCCGTGTTGTGAATGACTCTGTTGTCTTGTCGACTCGAAATACCTTGAATTTACAGCGCATGCTGGTTGCTTGTTGAAAGGGTACGAGCAATTCCTGTAGTGCTGCAGCGAATCCATGGAGACCCTGTTGTTTTTGTGTTGTTTCGTCGGCACCTGAGGAACCAACTGCTGCTCGGGTGACGTCTAACAGGTCACTTTTAAAAACCGTTTTGACTTTGACCGGCATCAATCCAGAGCAAAGGCATTGCTTTGTCACCAATCCCACCAGAGAGTCGAGATCGAGTGCTTTCGGCTTGATCAAAATTTTTCCCAGATTCTTGAGCTGCTGGTCGGCCGCTTGAGCAAGCACTTCGGTCTCCCAGCCATCCGCTTCGGGGCGATCCAGCTGCTTCCAATATTGCAGCACTTGGTGCGGTACCATGACCGAGTTGGTAGCCGATTCGAGTGCGTCAGGGGTTTTCGACGAAGCGATGTCCGAATTGCGGCGCATCCACCAGTGGGTTACTGCAGCGCAAAGCACGAGTACCAGCAGGACTACGGCCCAGGCTCGGCTGGGGGAACGTTTGGGACGCGTTTGATGCGGGTGACGCGATTGGGACAACATACAGTCTCGTATCGGCCAGGATTCAATGGGGTGTGCCGGAAATTGCGTTTTCAGATTTCCGCGTGTCTTGTCAACGCTGAATGCCGTCGTGACGCTTTCTTCGAGTATGAATGATTATTTTAACTTATCCTGTTGTTGCATTCGATCCGTCGCAATAGACTGAGCGTGATTAGGTACTTATATGTTCTAACTCAATTAAGTCTTCTTGAATAAGGTGAG
>JAKVBZ010000182.1 GCA_022448645.1 Pirellulaceae bacterium | reverse complement strand
GCATACGATATCAACATCGCGGTGTTTCGCCATTTGCAAAGTACCATTTCCGGTTGGCCGGGTGGTAAACCTGACCATGAAAAAAAGCCAGGGGATGTCGACCGTCCCCATGATTCGATCTTTCCAAAACGAATCCTGGTGTTCTCACCTCATCCTGACGATGATGTCATTTCCATGGGTGGAACGTTGACGCGACTGGTGACCCAGGGACATCAGGTGCGCGTGGCCTATCAAACATCGGGAAACATTGCTGTTTTTGATGATGATGTGGAACGATACATTCAGTTCGTAGCAGCGTTAAGTCATGAATTTGATCTGAATCAAGACTATGCTGAAAAGCTGGAGCAGACAGTGGCTCAATCACTGGCCAACAAACGTGCTGGTCAGGTAGATCATGAAGAAGTCCAAACGATCAAAGCCCTAATTCGGCGCTGTGAAGCACGCGCTGCCGCGGTTTGTTGTGGCGTGAAAGCCGAGGAACTGCGTTTCCTTGACATGCCGTTTTACGAAACGGGTCGTGTTAAAAAGGAGCCGTTGTCTGACAAGGATGTCGAAATGATCGTCGATCTATTGCGAGAATTTCAACCTCACCAAATCTATGCCGCTGGCGATCTGTCTGATCCTCATGGCACCCATCGAACCTGCCTGGCTGCTGTGTTTCGCGCTTGCCATCAAGTTGCTATAGAGCCATGGTACGTGGACTGTGAAGTCTGGCTGTATCGTGGTGCCTGGCAGGAGTGGGAGCCTGACCAGATTGATATGGCGGTTCCACTGAGTCCTATGGAAGTGATGAGCAAGCGGAATGCGATCTTTAAGCACGAATCGCAAAAGGACCGCGCTTTGTTCCCCGGGCCCGACATGCGTGAGTTTTGGCAGCGAGCCGAATCGAGAAATGCACAAACGGCGCGATTGTACGACGCGCTGGGGTTAGCGGAATATGAGGCTATCGAAGGATTTGTCCGCTGGGAAGGTGATATGGACGGCATCTAAGCGCCATCGCGACGCTTATCGACAAAGTGGTTTGGGCCCCTGGCCCGAGCAAAATCGGAGCCACTTTTTTCTGTCCTATTTGCGGCAAAATCTGCGGCACTGCCATCGCCAGGTGTTCGGATGTTGGCCTGTGGATCTCCCTTTTGGCAGCTTGAAACGTTGCCCATGTCCTCGTTAAAAACCGGCCTATCTCGACATGGGCGACCCATCTACAAATGGTTCGGTGGACAAAAAACTTGTTTGCTCCTACGTTTCGAAAAGATCATGCCAACTGTAACCTTAACTACTTCACAACTTGCACTCAGGTTACTGCCGATGCTGGCGGTGGCCTGGACAAGAACCTACGCAGTGATCCTCCCTGGGATAATGGCCACCCATCACCTGACGGCTGCACAGGGTGGGCAGTTCGTGGCTTGGATCGAAGCTGGGCAGATTCTTTCACTGTTAGTACTAGGATCGGTGATTGATCGATTTGGTGGAGCTCGCACGCTTCACATTGGCTTGCCCATTTTAGGTGCGTCGGTGTTCGCCGTTACCTTTGCGGGTGATTTCACGACAATGGTGTTTGCCTTGGTTTTTGTAGGGACTGGGATTTCTTGGACCGGTGCTGGAATCAACACGTTGATGGCATCCACCGGAGAGCGTCGAGTTGTCTACCTCGGATGGATGCATTCGTGGTTCGGTTTGTGTGCAGTACTGGCTCCGTTGGTGGCCAGTGTGATCATTGCCTGGTCAAGCTGGGAGTACTATTACCGAATGGTGACGGTAGTGGCATTCATTTTGACAGCCGTTGTGTGGGTTAGTGTCCCTGCAGAACGACCCCCGCGACGAACGGATGAGCGGGTGAATGCATCGACGTCCACTAGCGGTGAGGCAACGGGGACGCTTCCGTCTGTGTGGTCCACGTTGGGGCGGTTATTCAGTTTGTGTCTGGCTTTGTTCACGTTTGCTGGCATACAAGGCATTCTTACGACTTGGAGCTACTTACATATGGAGCAAACCTATGGTGCTGACCACGGTTGGTCTACGTTGGCGCCTACGGCATTGTGGGTGGGCATTTTAGTCGGCCGAGCCTCATTGATTCCACTCAGCCACTATTTTTCTACGTACATCATGTTACGTGTGCTCTGCCTCTTTCCGCTGTTGGCGGTTTTGCTGGAGATTTTGTTACCCAGCTACTGGGGAGGATTGGGGGCCGTACTACTGGCGGGGTTGGGCGTAAGCGGCACCTTTCAATTAGGTACGACGTGGGCGGCCGAGTTAACTCCCGAGCGCGTCGGAATGGCCAGCACGACGGTGATGGGTTCCACGGCGGTGGGACTAGGGCTGTTTCCGTGGCTTGCCGGCATGTCGATCGACGCGAGTTCGTTTGCAGCCATTCAATGGATGACCGGAGGCTTGTCGGTGATGGCACTCATCCTATTAGGTCTCACGCGTTGTCCACGTCCTGCAGGTCTACAATCTTAGCGCTTGATGACATCCGTTTTTCTGTACGGCTGATTCAGGTGGTTCGGAGTCGGTGAGTCGTGGGGTGCAGGGCCAGGCCCTCGTCCTTGGTCGTCGCCTGTGAGATATAAGATAGCGGAGGGTTTCAGCCCGTCTCAGCTGTTCGCGCGACCGCTTCAAATGGGCCTGGACGGCTGGCGCTATGTCACAACCGGGGCAATCTACTGGGCAGTAGCAAGTGGTCTTTTATCAAAACCGAGAACGACCGCGAACTGGCTCATGATGATTAAATATCTGCTGGGCGGTAACACCTGCTGGGGAACATCTGCAGGGCGCAGCGGTATTCGCTTGTGTTTTCTTCCCTGCGAGTTGGTGCAATCGTTAGAACCGGTCGCGTCCTGGTTGACAACTTCTGGCTCAACGAGGACAATTCCATTCACACGAGCGCTACAGGTCGAATTTTAATATATTTTTCGTCCTGGGAGTGCTGGTCATCAGGCCCCCTTCGTCTAGTGGCCCAGGACATCGGATTCTCAGTCCGAAGACAGGGGTTCGACTCCCCTAGGGGGTACTTGATTGCCTAGCGTAGAGTCGCATGCGAACGCACTAGGCAGCAAAACGGCCCGGTTTTCCCGGGCTTTTTCGTTTCTTGCGAGTCGGTGCAATGATCTTCTAGCAGCACAGAGATAGCTCCGTCAGATATCTTATCGGCCGAAGTGGATCGTCTTCGCGATACACTCAAACAACGTGACCGACAGTTAGAGCAGCAGTTCAAAACACATGCTAGTGCTGTAAAGCAACTACTTGCAAAGGTTGAGAAGCGATACCAACATTTAGTAGGTGAAGTTGGTGGTCTGAAAAAAGAACTAAGGCAGCAACGCCGGCTACTAAAGGATCTGCGTGACTCGGGTGCGCCAAATGCAGCATCCCCGGGCATTTCGCCAGTTACCTCAATCTTGGTCACATGGTCGCGGGTGAAATCACGGAACAAGCTATTATTCGTTGCCGTAGGAGTCTTGGGAATTCTAACAATATTGTTACTTCCGCTCACAAAACAATCGCTGGAACCGGATCTTGGCGATGCGGGGAAAACACATGCCGAGCAACCTACGGAAATAGACTCTGATACTGCCACGAATCCCACAAAACCAAAGAACCCTGCAACGGACACCAATACGACACCATTTACGTACTCAGTAGATGATTCCACCGACAACAACCCAGTGCCACCACGCGTTACCAGGGATGCTAATCCTACCGACGCCAGTAGGTCGGGAATGAATCTACTAGTTGCCCGTCCTTTGACTTCTGCGGATCAGGCCAATGAGGTGGTCACGGTTCCTTCCCAAGATGAATTGCAACCGGGACGGGCTGCAGTCGATGCTATGTTCAACAGCGACATCGAAAGTGCGACGACCATACCCGACAGTGAACCTGTCATCCAGCATCTTGTGAACACTGTCGCAGATACGAGCCAGGCATATGAACAATTTGCGTTGTACGAACGAGCCCTAGAGCTGGCTGCTGAGGTAGGTAATATTGCTCAAATCGAAAAGCTAATCGGGGCCGTGGCAGAAAAATTTGCCATTGATTACGCTGCCAGCTTCGGCCGCTGCGCCGCACGGTTTGAGGTCATCACCGACGACGAGCAGAGAAATAACGCGCGTACAAACCTGGTTCACACATTGCGGCAGCGGTCGTTTCACTACGAGAATTTGAATCGCTACCAGTTGGCATTAGATTTATTACAGGTCGCCTCTGCACAGGCAACGCAACTACCCTCTACCGCGTCTTTGGAAGGCAGCATTGCTGCCGACAAGTGGAGGAGCACACAGTTGGCACGAGACCAGCAGCAGCACGCCGAAATGCTGGCAGCCAACGAGGAGATTGCATCCAACCCTGACAATTCCGCAGCAAACCAAGTTGTGGGTTGGTTTTATGTCACGGTAAAGGCCGACTGGAAAACTGGCCTGCCATTTTTGTCGAAAAGTGTGGACCGCCAAATTGCAGAGACAGCATCCCAAGACGCCGCCAATCCCTCGGACATTGAATCCTGTGCAAAATTGGCCACGTCGTGGTGGCAGCAGGCTAAAGCGTCGACGGATCCGCTGACAGCCAGCGTGTTTTACAATCGCGCTATTTTCTGGTTCGAAAGTGTGATCCGCGCCAAGGTCGAAAGTTTACAAGCTGCACAACAAAAAACGTCGGCTCAAGAACAAATTGTTGCCTTACAAAAACAGTGGCAAAAGCGGGCGGCTGACGCTGCGACTTTATCCGTTGAGTCGTCGAGTGGGCAATTTATAATCATTCCTCCCAGACGTCACTCGGATGTAAAACTTACCGTTTTACGTCCCTTCTATATGGGGGTCTTCGAAGTAACTCAGGCTCAATACGAGCTTGTGACGGGTAACAATCCAAGCAACAGTAAAGGTGCAACCAAACCTGTTGAGAGGGTGAGTTGGAACGATGCAGTGGAGTTTTGCCGACAGCTCAGCGAACAGGAAGGTGTGGAATATCGCCTGCCCACCGAGGCGGAGTGGGAATACGCCTGCCGAGCCGGTACAACCACAGCTTACAGTTTCGGAGATGACGCGTCTCAGCTTGGAAAATATGCCTGGTTTAAGGGCAACTCGGACGACACAACTTATCCAGTGGGTAAGAAGCTTCCTAATGGTTGGGGCCTGTACGACATGCACGGCAACGTGTGGGAGTGGTGTCAGGATGCGCGAGGCGGTAGTCGTGTGTTGCGCGGGGGGGCGTTCGACATTCAGGCCGGGAACGTTCGTGCTGCCGACCGCTATTCCCTCGAACCGAATGGCCGTCTCCGCACTCTCGGTTTTCGTTTGGCCAGAACTTACCCTTTATCACCCGCTGTTACCGGGCCCACCGTTGATAAACAGGCATCCGCGCCTGCGCCACCTAAAATGTCACGGGCCCAACGGGCCTTAGCAGCCCCTATTAAAAAGCATA
>JAKVBZ010000181.1 GCA_022448645.1 Pirellulaceae bacterium | reverse complement strand
AAGTAATCGATACTTCAATTTCATTGAGGGTGTGGAGGGAACATGGCACGCGTTGTCTCACTGGAAAGATGCCAGCGGAAAAACCGAAGATGACGACGGGGTCACCTCGTGGCGCAACGTCAAGGAAAAGAAGGCCATGTACAACCTGGTGACGCAATGGCATCACGAACAAGTCGCTTTCTTCCTCGCTCGGCTGAAGAGTATTCAAGAACCCACAGGTGGATCGTTGCTCGACAACTCAATGATCCTCTATGGCTCTAATCTGGCAGACGGACACGAACACTCTGCCAAAAGCCTGCCACTACTTGTCGCTGGGCACGGCAGTGGAACGATCAAATCCGGCAGGGAAGTGCGTTTTCACCGGGACAAAACGATGTCCAATCTTCATCTCTCGATGCTGCAAGCTGTTGGCGTAAAACTCGATCGCTTTGGAGACAGCACCGGCCCCATGACGGAACTATCTGGATCATAAGCCCGAGATCCGCAGGCGACATGGCAGAATTGTACCTCGCGGCCTGCGATCACCTGCGCGGTCTGTGATAGCCTGCCTGGACATCAGGCTTTTTCCGTCAGCTTATGAATCCGCAGCTGGCCGTCATAATGGGCCGTCACCACAGACATGCCGTCCGGGCTCAGGTCCATGTCGCGCGCTGTATCAGGTAATTTGACGTGGTGAAACTCTTCCTTTTGTGAACCCTTCCAGAACAACAAATGCCCACCGTCACTGCCACCAGCAGCGCCGATCAGGAACCCTTCTGGGTGCAGCGCTACTCCCCAAGCAACACCTTTGATTTTTGCTTTCGCGGAATGCTGCACGCGTTGTTTCCCTGTTTCCCAGTCCCACAATTCCACCAACGGGTTCCCGACACCAGCAAATGCGTTTGTCACATTAGTGATGCCAGCACATGCCAGCACTTTGCCATCACGGCTGAACCGCATGTCGCGAAAGCCACCAATATCGGCACCAAATCCCTTGTCGTACTTGTGTAACGCGGCAATGGACAATTGGCGCACCAGTTTTCCCGTGTCGACTTCCCAGTGGAATAAATTCCCCATCAAATCACCGGTAGCCAGCTGCTTCCCATCCGGATGAAAAGCAACCTGGTAGACATGACGCTTGTGACCTGCCATCTGACGGACCAATTTGCCATCCGTCATGCTCCAGATCTTGACCAGCAGATCATTGCCCACCGTCGCCAGCCGAGAACCGTCGGGACTGATCGCTACTGCCCGTGCCCACCCTTGATGGGCCTCTAGTGTCCGTTTTGCGGTTACCTTCTCTCCCTTGACTGGCCACCAGATGACCCGACCATCAAAACCAGCTGTTAACAGGTCTTCACCACCTGGATGCAAGGCAATACCACGCACCCAGCTATCATGCCCCTTCAACTCGACTTTTTTGTCGGTACCGACCTCCCACCGCCAAACTCGAAAATCCTGCGCGCCAAAAAAAACAAACTTCCCCGACAAATCGAAGCGGCAAGAAATCAACGGGCTGCCGTGTTTATACGTCAGTGCCACGTGCGTCTTCTTTACATCTAACTCGGGGGCCATTGCGCCTCTCCATCAAGAAATAAGGCCGAGTTCACCTGTTCGTGGCATGCTAGAAAGCAGTTCTTCGAAAGTCAATTCAAATCCGCCGGAAAGAATCCGTTCCCGAAACTTTCATTACCACTCTCTCGCAATACCAAATCTCGAAGTGTGCCGCAGCGCGATCACATCAGTTTTGAGCGAAACGCGCGAGCGCATCGCGATCCAATTCAATACCTAATCCAGGCGTTTCAGGAATCGTCAACATACCGTCTTCATCTAATTGGAAGGGCTCTGTGATAATATCTTCGATATAGGGTGCAGGGGTCAGATATTCGACGTAATGCGCAACCGGAATCGCAGCTGCCAGATGGAGGTCCGCAGCCACCCCGATCGCAGTGTTCCAGCCATGGCTGACGAACTGAATATTGTGGTCATAGGCCATCCAGGCAATTTTTCGTGCCTCACTGATACCACCACACTTGGTCGCGTCGGGCTGAACAATATCCAGGGCACCACGTTCAATCCACGGCAAAAACGACTGCCTGCGCGTGAGCACCTCGCCACCGGAAATGGGCACTGGTGAGGCATTGCGCAGACGAATAAAACCCTCAATGTCATCCGGAGGCAAGGCTTCCTCAAACCAGCCAATGTCATAGTCCGCCAGCATATGTGCAGTACGCAGTGCCCACTTGTATCCATGGGGCCAAAACTGCTCGCTACCCCCTGCATCAACAAGTAACTCGATATCAGAACCCACCGTATCGCGAGCGGTGCGAACCAGCAGTTCATCGAATTTCGCATCACAACGTCCAAAAGGACGCCAACCTAATTTGATAGCCCGAAAGCCACGGCCCACAGTTGCTTTGAGCGTCTCGGCAAGCACGTCGGGCTGATCAAACAAGATCGAACCATAAGGTTTGATCTTGTTGCGATAGTAACCACCCAAGAGACGCGCCACAGGTTGACCTGTCACTTTACCAAGCAAATCCCAAAGTCCGATATCGATACCGGAAATGACATGTTCCAGCGTACCACCTCGTCCCTGCCAAAAACTGCTCTGCCGCAGTTTCTCGCTGACGCGCTCGGGCTCGATTGCCGACTCTCCCTCCCATACAGGCCGTAACATCTCCACCCCGGCCTCTACCAGCCCGGACGACGTGAAGACACTGCCGACTCCTGTCAGGCCTTCGTCCGTTTCAATCTCCAACAAAGCGTGTAAATCGTCTTCCGGTTCATGTCCATCGGGCCAGCCACCGTCGACTGTGCCGCCGAGGAGACGGTGTACCTGGATGTTGCGAATCTTCATGGTGTCGCGTAGCCTGTTGAAAGCCTGGAACTGAAACAATGCCCTTCATGGGCGAACTATCCTAACACGACTTTGCTAGTCTGCGCAGTCGAGCAATTACCAATCGTGACACGCATTCTCATTACTTCTGGACCCACTCGGCAGTTTCTGGATCCAGTGCGTTATCTGACAAATGCTTCCAGCGGTCGTATGGGATCCGCGCTCGCTGCAGCCGTGATTGAACTCGGATATGAAGTCGTTGTCGTCAGCGGTCCGGTGGACGTCGCTTACCCAGCAGAGGCGAAAGTCGTGCCTGTCTTGTCAACGGAAGACATGCTCGACGCCTGCATCCGGGAATTTCCAGCCTGCGATGGATTAATCGGTGCAGCGGCCCCCTGTGACTATCGCCCAGTTAAATGCCATCCTCACAAAATCTCTAAAACCGGCGATCCTGTTCAGCTCACCTTGATGGAAACACCCGATGTGGTCGCCACAATCGGTGCCCAAAAACGTCCTGACCAGTGGGTCGTCGGCTTTGCGCTGGAAACTCAGGACCCACGTTTTCGTGCGATTGTAAAACTGGAAAAGAAACGCTGTGATTTGATTGTACTCAATGGCCCGGAAGCCATGAATTCGAGCACAAACCAAGTGGAGATTCTCGATCCAGAAGGTCGCGTCGTAGTAAAGCTGGAAGGGACAAAAGACATGGTTGCAGCAGGAATTCTTCAGCAAATTCGCCGATCGCTGCTGGCTCCGCAGAGAAGCCACGACGAACGCGACCAGACGGTGTGACAGCAATCTCACGCCAGCCGACTCTTGGCCAAAATCCAAAGCCGCCATTACTCGACCGCTTTTCAACCGGCAAGCCACAGGAAAATCAATACCTTGACCTCCAGCTTCAGCAGGGCTGATTCGATGGTCCTCGCGAGCACCTTCCGCCCACACGGAATGAAAAGCAACTGAACTTGCGGGCACAGTAAGCTCTTTGTGACATACTCACCTCTGCATGGCATACGGCCTGGTTTGGTGACATTCTTTACGAAGCACCGCAGGGAATCTGGCGCCAGCTACTTTGACTTGTTTCCTGCAAGGCGAGCCCGCTAAACTGAAACCAGTCACCGTACGTCTTCACCACCCAGACGGCGGGCCTCCAGTACACCTCGGAACCACGAAAACGATGCCCAACGACCACGGACCGCAAAGCGGTTTGGCCGACACGGTACAACGCGAAACGGCGTTGTTGGCGCCCTATGCGATGCGCAGCAGCGATTCATTGGGGCGGACGCACGCTGAACCTGACCACCCTTACCGCGGCCCCTTTCAACGGGATCGTGATCGTATTCTGCACAGCGCTGCCTATCGGCGACTGAGCGGCAAGATGCAGGTCTTCACCGGAGAGATGGGAGATTATCACCGGACACGTCTCACCCATACCCAGGAAGTCGCCTCGATCGCACGAACGATCGCGCGGGGGCTACGGCTCAATGAAGACCTGGTAGAAGCCCTGGCGCTCTTTCATGACATTGGGCACCCTCCGTTCGGGCATGCGGGAGAAGATGCGCTGAGTGAGTGCCTGGTCGACAATGGAGGATTCTCTCACAATCAGTACGCATTGGTGATCGCCGAAACCCTGGAGACACGTTACCACACATTCCCTGGGCTGAATCTGACACGCGAAGTACTTGACGGGCAATACTCTCGCATCAATCACGCATGCGCCACCCCCAGTCTATTGGAAACACAAGTCGTCGAGTTAGCAGACAGCATTACCTACAATGCGCACGATACGGACGATGCACTGAAACTCGGGCTCGTCGAATTGAACCAACTCACCGAACTTCCGTTAATCGCAGCAACTCTTGAAAAATCCGCCACAGATCTGTCGGCAGCCCCAGCGCGACAAATCCGTAAAGCCATGGTTTACGGGCTGGTTGACCGACAGGTGAGCCAGTTACTGCAATACAACATTCGACGGCTCGTGACAGAAGATTTCCGCAGTGCCCAGGACGCTGGAAACGCTTCGTTTCAACTCCAAATGGACCCTGACCTCGCCGAGCCCAAGCGAGAATTAGAACAATTCCTGTTTCAAAGCGTTTATCGTCACCCACGTTTGCTGGAAGTCCGACAACAGGCTCAGAACCGGCTGCGTACGATGTTCGAAGGATATGTAAGTAATCCCGATCTTCTGCCCGCACGATTTCAGCAACGAATCGGGGATGTGGGAATCCAGCGTGCTGCCGCTGAGTACCTGGCAGGAATGACCGATCGATATTGTGATCAACAATTCCACATCCACTTTACGCGGCTTACTTGATCACGCAATAATGAGTTCTAGCGGCTGGACTGAATCTCCTTGATTGTTGCCTCCCGTCGACTTCATTCCCTCCCCAGCCCGCAAAAAGCACCACCATCATGGGTCTCTGGATTCTGCGCGGCACATTCTTGTTTGTTGCGGCCGGTATCGGTTTCTCTGTCGGCTCATCCAATGCCCCATTTGTCGATCGTGGCTGGATCGTCCCCACGGTCGTTGGTGGCGCCATGTTTCTCGTGGTTGTTGACGTTCTTCTACCGCGCAAGCGGATTGAGGTCATCTCGACAGTCTATCTGGGAATTGTGGTGGCATTGTTTCTGACTTATGTCATTAG
>JAKVBZ010000180.1 GCA_022448645.1 Pirellulaceae bacterium | reverse complement strand
TATTACTCAACGGCATTTCCCCCGGCACCCGCAGCGATCGTCGGCAGAGAAGGTTAGCTCAGAGTTCCTCCGGTCGAGCGAAGCAGCTTGCGAAGAGCGCAAAAGAAAATGCTGAGAAATCTCCACTTCCCTCGCGAGGGAAGTGGAATTTGCTCAGCATTGTGTGGATTGCAGTAGTTCTCGACCGAAAAAAGTGGGAATCAGCTTTTGCAAAATCTATGGTAAAACTGATTCCCCGTTTTGTCAAGCATTACGCCAAAAAAAACGCGATGTTTTTTGGTCCGATCGCCCAAGCCCCAGTCCTCCTCGGCCGGGTGCCTCGGGCGACTACCCTACACCCGTCGGCGTTCGACTTGATTGTCAGATGAAACGGCAGCGTCCGCCAAATGTCGGCAAACACTTCGCAGGCAACACTTTGCAGACAGCTGTTTGCTCAAATGTACGATGGCCTGGGGATGCCGTTGTACACGGTTTTGATACGCTTTCTGGTTATCACCCCACGGCCGCACCATCACCGCGGAGCAAAGGCCTTCAGTCTTCGGTCATTGCTACGGCCGGGCGGCGACTTCACCATCGGCTCGTGTGGCAAGCCCCTGCAGAATCCTCAACTCCGTGCTTTCGGAAAAGAAATGTACGGAGCCGTCACCCATGAGGAAGTGCGTGCCGCCGGGATGCATACTGCTGAAGCTGCTGTCGTTAGTGGTGCTTTCCCAGATGCCATGATAGGCATTGATGGGAAAGGACAGATTTCGGCAACCGTAGCACAACAGCGGTGGCGAACCGGTCGTGGTCCCTCGGGGCCAGAACGGCGGCAGGCCGTCCTGGTCGTTGCTGCGAAGATTGTCGCCCGACAGCTCGCCAATCAACAGCGTGTTGCTCAAACCATCCAGACAGGAGGCCAACGTATTCGCAACGTTCAGCCCCGTCAGGCCCGTGGTTGCAAAGCCTGCGCCTGGTGGCAGCGGAGGTGGTGAGCCGCTTTGGGGATCAATGACCGGGTATGTCCCCGAGCCTGTCCAGAGATTGTTTCCTCGCGCGCCGAGCACCGGATTGTAGTGTTGATAGTAAATATACCCACCGTCTGGAAATTGTCCTCCCGCTGCGCCTGAAATCGGTCCCTGCGATTCGGCGAAACCGCTGGGGCAAAGATAGCCGGCCATGCGGTAGCTTTCCGCATTGATGAGAGAACCAATGACTGTGGAATCCAGTTCATCGCCGACACGATTCTGTTCCAGAAAATCGAGAATCAGGGCATGTAGCGAATAGCCATCGGGATATCCACCGAAATTGAGCCTGTAAGCAGCCGGTGGTAAGTGCCCATACTGAGATTCGTAGTTTAAAACGGCGATGCCAATCTGCTTGAGATTATTCGAACATTGAGTACGTCGAGCCGCCTCGCGCGCCGCTTGCACCGCAGGCAACAACAGCGCAATCAAAATGGCGATAATGGCGATCACGACGAGCAATTCGACGAGCGTAAAAGCTGTTGAATGAGCAGTGCGTTTCATTGATTCTCTACTCATGTCGCTCCTCGGGTTCGGTTGGAAGCTGACTCGCCGCGCCTCCCGGCGAGACCTAGATGTGGTTTGGCTATGTGGAAGTGTAACATGGGTGGAATTCTGGAGTCAAAGTTCCAGCTATTTCACGTTGAGCTCGACGGGAGAAAATGATTCAAGGTGTTTCGGGTAAGTCGGACATCGAGGAGATCTTACCCGGCCCAATTTGGTCATGCCACAAGGTTTTGGACGAGCAACTGACCATTTCGGCTCTTTGACCCAGTTGGAGACGCGGAATGTTTCGGTCTGCTCGATACCGGTGCGGCGATGGCCAGCACGACGACTCCAACGCGATCCGATTGACATTTTGCGGGTGACTCGAACCCTGGACCTACGGATTTTACGGCTTTTGTGACAGGGTGCGAGGAAACGGCGAATTGAGAAAAGCCCTTACATACGAGTCAGACAACAATGTGCCGTTTACGCTTTTGTTCTTCTCGATGCAGAAAACTTGAATTCGTGGGGACTTTCATGGGGACGCGACCCGTTGGTCCAGGGTGCGAATCAGAAAGCTAAACCCTTTGTTAATTGCACCTTAGCAAGTGAGGCTGCAGGGGCTCGAACCCTGGACCTACGGATTAAAAGTCCGTTGCTCTACCAACTGAGCTACAGCCTCAATATTTTGGTGGCGGGAAGACATCGGCGTCATGCCGTCAGTGAATAATTGGCAACTGATGCTGAGCACACCAGTTTACGACAAACAGGGTTCCACGGGAACCCGCGACCGATTCACCACCAAGATTCCAAACTTATCTAGCATTTCACAGGAACGGCGGTCATTGTTCTATTCGTGGAGTAAAAGTCAAGTAGGGATTGACCGGGACCAGAAAAACATGTCGCGCCAAACCATCACCCGAGGCGTCGGGTGATGATTTCCCAAGAAAAACCGCGTTCTCGCAACTTCAAAGCTAAGAGCTCAGCCAGATTCAAAAGCAAAGACGAGATGCTCAGAACATTCAAAAACAGTTCGACACATGAGCAAAGCGGCTCACTCCAACAATGGGCTCAACGCGTTCAACCCCGACACCCTGACATGTACCTCAAAGAATTGTTGAACATCTTCGGGCCTAAACATGTATCTTGTTCCCTACTCAGAGTGCGAAACTGTAGCCCAGGGTGCCCTCTGGAACAATTAGGATACGGTGTTTAACCGCTGTGTGGTAAACATGTGAAACTGGCACAACTTTTTCGTGATAAGTTTTTCGAACCAAGACCTGGCTCTCATTCACCGATGATCTTGATCATGATCCTCTTGGGCCGGTTGCCGTCGAACTCACCATAAAAGATCTGTTCCCAAGGTCCAAAATCTAACCTGCCTTCTGTCACAGCAACCACCACCTCGCGTCCCATGATCTGTCGTTTGTGGTGCGCGTCAGCGTTGTCTTCACCGGTGCGGTTATGGTGGTAGCGATCCGGCGAGGCATCAAATGGCGCCAGTTCCTCAAGCCATTTTTTGTAATCGCGGTGAAGGCCCGGTTCGTCATCATTGATGAACACACTGGCTGTAATGTGCATCGCATTTACCAGACAAAGGCCCTCTTGAATGCCACTAGCTCGCAATTGTTCTTCGACGTCGCCGGTGATATTGATGAATTCCATACGTTCACGAACCTGCATAGTTAAATGCTTCGTATGTGATTTCATGCGTGAATGTCCTTCATAAGATTTACCGCAAGTGGACCAAAACCTTCCCCACGATTGGTCTCACCATCACGATTCGCCCAAGTAGTCCCAGCGTTCAATTTGACTCAATGTCTGTTCTGACAAGGCACCTCGCTCAGACCACACCTCCGCTTCGTCCAGGTGCTGCTCAGCACCAAACCCAATGATCGCCGCATTTACTCCAGAGTGATTGACAGCAAAGCGCAGCGCCGCTTCTTTGGTGCTTATCGAATCGCCCAACTGACTGCACAAAACGGCAGCGCGTTGCTGGTCACGTTGGTACAAGTCTAAAGGAAAGAACGGTGTCTTGTGAGTATGTGCACTGGGAGCCCGTCCTGCCAAGGCACCACCGGCGAATACGCGAATGGTAAAAACTCCCACACCACACTCTTTACAATCCGCCATAATGTTTCCGTAATTGGCTTCCGGAAAACGTTGCTCCAGGGCGTAGCCGGCAGAGGGATTCATTAGGTTGAATGGAACTTGTATGGTGTCGATCTGACCACTGCGGACAATTTCCCGCAGCGCATCGGCCTGACCAATCCCCGTGATACCAACATGGCCCACAACACCATCTTCTTGCAATTGGCGAAATGTCTCCAACATGCCATTCGGACCCAGTACGTCAGCAGGCGTCAGCGACGTAGGTTCGTCGCCGCGTTTCGCGGTAATCGCATTGTGGACCTGCAACAAAGTTATCCGGTCGACCTGTAGTCGGTGCAAACTGCCCGCAACGCTTTCGTGAACGGCTTGTGGAATGTTGTCGACTTGGTCAGGCAGCACACGAACTTTTGTAGCCAAGTACACGTCGTGCGAAGCTCCCAACGCGGCCAGCGTGGCGCCAAGATTCGCTTCCGATTTCCCCTGGCCGTAGGTGGCCGCCGTGTCAAACCAATTGATGCCGCAATCCAATGCTCGCTTGACGACATTCCGTTGTCGATCCTGCTGATTTTCCGTCATCAATTCGGGAACAGGCCCTGCACCGAATGCAAGACGCGAAACTCGCAAGCTGGTGGAACCAAGTGTGGTGTATTGCACGCGGAATTTCCACTCTTTCGGAGGGATAGTTTCGAGAAACAAGCGGTCAGGGTGTCATCCTGAAACCAAGTACCGTTGCGTTAACGCCCCAATAGACGACGCCATTTTTCTTGGAACCTCGGCTGGTCTAACACTTCTGGATTAACGATCCCATTGGGAGTTTTCCCGTGAGCCAGATCGAGCACACCCTGACATGCGGTACGGCCGATGTCACGAAACAATTCGTTGGTCCAGGCAATGGAATGCGGTGCCAAGAGAACATTATCGAATTCACCAAAACGGTGTGGTTCTGTGACCGGTTCGCTGTCAAAACAATCTAGGGCCGCACCAGCGATCTGACCCTTCTTCAGTGCCTGATACAACGCGTCTTCGTTGACAATCCCCCCGCGCGCGACGTTAATCAGATAGGCACCCGGTTTCATCCAACTCAACTCGGTCATTCCGATCAAATCCCGAGTCTCATCGCTCAACGGACAATGAAGCGAAACAAAATCCGCCGTCTGCAACAACTCTTGCAAACCTACTGACCGTACACCGATCTCATCAAACGCATCCTGAGAGAGAAATGGATCAAACCCGATAGGCTGGTTCATACCAAACCCCTCTAGTAGCTTGACCACCGATCGCCCAATTCTTCCTAGGCCCACCATACCTAACGTGCGATCACGCAATTCACATCCCATGTATTGCGAACGTTTATCCCAGTCGCCCGTGCGCACCAGTCGATCCTTGACTAACATGTGATGGGTTAAAGCAATCATCCAGCCAACCGTGGCTTCAGCAACCGGTCGGTCAACCGCGCCAACAGCGATCGTAACAAGCACACTTTGCTCCGTGCACGCGGGAACGTCAACGGAATCGTAGCCCACCCCAAATCGAGCGATGACCAGAAGGTCATCACAATCCCGTACCGAATCGGCCGTAACATGGGGGGTCAAAAGCAGAGATCCGTGGCAGTTCTGTAGCTGATCTGGCATGACAACCTGGCGAAATTCGGCCATGGTCGTCGTGCTGATTTCTGGGTGATCGTCAAAAGTGCTTAAACCAATATCATCGTATTTCAACTCGCCAGCTTCGTCATAAAAATCAGCACTCAACACAAATCGAAAAGGAGTCGCGGTCATCGTGTTCTTGTTGCCTATTCGTACTCAAATGGATGAATGATTCCAAAATCCTATAACGGTTCGCCGTCAGCCGGATCGAGACTGGTAGCTAGGCTTCG
>JAKVBZ010000018.1:34131-70045 GCA_022448645.1 Pirellulaceae bacterium | reverse complement strand
CGTTGCATGTCCTCGGGTGACATTTGCAAACGTCGCGTCTCCTCTTGGTAGTTGGCTTCGAACTTGCCTTCGCTAATACCAACTCCCTGTCGACTGGTCCGACCGGGTATCAAGATAAAGGGCTCACTCATTTACCTATCATAACCGTTAACAGCGGTTGGCAAGAAGGGGGAGACAGGTTCGTAAACCATTTCCGAGACAGAAAAACCCATTTCGGTTGGTGACGGCAGAGCGGGTGAGCCTAGAAAAAAGGCTAAACACCGACCGTTTTCGACGCGGCACATTGGCGAAAAACACATGGTCTCATCCGGTCGCAACTCACAATAAGTCGAAGGTATCACTACTGCCTCATCGAAAAGTAAATTTTGCGGTCGGCTGAGAATTCTCTACGTTTTTTCGTTGCTGCTGTCCAGGTTAGCAGGCTGCTCGCTGACCAACCGTAAATTTGGGTCCCGTGCCGCAGCGTCATTCATGCCACGAACCAGGTGTCTTGACCCATCTTGTATCCGTGAGGCTGAATGTGTTGTCGGATTAATTCACGCGCACCGGCTGCTCCGACGGCCACGATAAGCGGAGTTCCATCTGCTGTAGGCAGTTGTTCCGGAGGCAGCACGGGAACTCCTTGAATCTTTTTACCCACCTTACGAGAGTCGACTTCGTAAGCTTGTCGGACAGTAAACCCTTGATCTTTAAGCCAGCGCAACCAGGGCTTGCCGGTTTTCCCCAATCCCCAGAGGTCCACCTGACGCACATCATGCAGCGGTCCGTTCTGCAAATGGTACCGACGACACTGCATAAAAGCGGCATCTGTGTAGCGAACGTCTGAGCGTGTCAGCCTACCTGTCGAATCGACCCAATCCAACAATTTTTCTGGAACTTTGCCAAATCTAAGACCAGCACTCGCCGCACGCAACATTAAATCGTAGTCCTCGGGAAAATCGTCGGAACGACATTCTAGTTCGAAGTAGGATCGTTTCGCCAAAATCGTTGGATTGACGATTGGCAGCTCAACGAAACGTAAGGCCATGATCATTTCATGATTGGGGGTTTCGTGGTTGATCCAATGCTCGTAGCGTTTCATGGACATTACAGGACTGCCTTTCCCATTCAGGATATGGACCTGGCAACCGGTCACATCGACGTCACACTCGTGCAGGTATTCGATTTGTTTCTGCAGCCGATGGCGATGAGAATAGTCGTCGGCATCCATCCTGGCGATTAATGGTGCCCGCGCCAGACGAACACCAGCATTCATCGCCGAGGCGACTCCTTGATGAGGCAAAGAAAGGACTTGCAGCCGATCGTCACACATGTCACTCAATACTTCAGCAGTTCCATCCGTTGATCCATCATCGACGACAATGCACTCGAGGTTTGAGAATGCCTGATCGAGAATGGAGCGCACGGCACGGAAAATGGTACTTACCGCGTTGAAGGCGGGCAGTACCACAGAAACTGCAGGCATCTAAGTTGTCCTTTTACAACAAGCATGGTATCAACTGTCTAATCAGCTTACGGAACGATAGAAGAACGCGCCGTAAACCCCACTCAAGCATCTTCGTTTTCTTTCAATGCATGGTTGCCGGGATTTCCCAAATCAATCGCTAAAATAGGATTGTACACAACTACGTCAAACCCATTAGGTGCGTCATGAAACCTACGTTGTACTTTTCCGGCCTGTGGACCATGGTCATATCCCTAGTTCTCGCGCACGGCAAGGTAGCGCTGACCGCATCCGTCCAGGCTGTTGACGTGGTTGTAGGGACTACCGCTTCAGAACTGGAGCGTTTTGCCGCTGAGGAACTCAAAACTCAGCTCCAGCGATTACTGGATGTCCAAGTGAACGTCAGGACCGAAGTTCCCTCCGGCCAGACTCCGATCGTGCTTGTTGGATCTCCTCAAACCAATCCTTCTCTACATTTCCTCGCCAAAGATTGGCCTCACGAATTGTCCGACCAAGGTATTGCAATTCTTAGTGTCGATTTCGAAGGTCGTACGGCTTTGGTCGTTGGTGGTGGAAGCCCCGTGGCCACATTATGGGCGGTTTACGAGCTCGGATATCAATGTGGAATTCGTTATTTGTCCCGAGGTGATTTCTATCCAGAAACACCGATCGATATGGACTGGGAGTCATGGGAGATGGTGCTAGAGCCGACTTTGCGCTCTCGAACGTGGCGCACCGTGAATTGTTTTGCGATCGGTCCAGAATCTTGGGGCCTGGAGGATCAAAAGAAGCTGCTTGGTCAGTTGGCCAAGATGAAATACAACCAGGTCATGATCAACATTTGGCCTTGGCAGCCATTCGTGCACTACGAATTCGACGGCCTGAAGAAGCAAACGGCGAAAAGCTGGTTTGGTGAACGCTTTCGGGTAGACGGCGACACTCCAGGGAAAAAGGTTTTTGCTGGAGCGAAGTATTTCGAAAACCCAGACTTGGCGCGAAAAACGAGTTACGAAGATTTGACGGCCGCAGGAGTCAAACTTGTCAGCGGCATCATTGACGAAGCACAGCGTTTGGGCATGAAAGTGGGGATCGGCATCTATCCATGCGAATTCCCACGTGAATTCGCCAAGGTAATTCCGAGGGCAAAGACGATAAGGCAGTTAAACCGGTTGACTGTCGGACCGGGTGTTCAACAAGGTCCAGACAATCTAATGTTTCGGGAATTAGTGAGCACGAAAATCCATGCCTATTTGGAAACTTATCCAACCCTGGATGCCATCTATCTTTCACTACCAGAGTTTCCTGAGTGGGACGAACACGTGGAGGCTTCGTGGCAGCGATTGTTTCCGACAGGTGCCCCTGATGGCGCGACGATCGATGACTTGATCGCGATCGCCGGTGAGAGAGACCTTATTGTCGGTGGCGAGCGAGGCAGGCAGGCACTGCGTGGCAATATCGTGTCTCTTGCGTTTTTCCATTCGCTGTTTTCCGATACGGACCTACTAAGGCGCCCCGATGGACAACCTGTGCAGTTGCACGTCACGCAACTTGATTCGGCATTGTTTTCCCTGATGGACCGTGTCATTCCAGCCAGTGCAAAAACGCTAAACTTTGTGGACTATACGGCTCGTCGAGTCGTTGCCAATGGACATTTATTGGCGGATGTTCCGGCTGACAAAGTTAGCAGTCAGCTCATTTTGACATTAGCCGATGACAACGTCGGTGTCCTCCAGCAGTCGACCTTAAACAGCATCCACAACTTGGTTCAGGTTTTACGGCAGCACGGATGGGATGGGTATTCCACACGATATTGGATGCTGTCCGAGTTAGATCCAACCTTGCAATATTTGTCACGGGCGACGTTTGACGACAGCGCGAGTCCGCGTTCTGCATTCGATGAACTATTTGTCGCGTTGACGGGAAAGACAAGTTCTGCGGAACGCCTGTGGATCGCATTTCAACATCTCGAAAAAGCAACCAACATGATCGACGAACATGGGCTGGGTTTGAGTTTTCCTGTTCGAGGTATGTTAATGAGACATTATCGACCTCAGCCGGCTCCTGAGTGGTGGTCCGAGGTCAAGGACCTCTATACACAGGCGATGATCGAATTCTTTCGGAGTGCCAGCAACACACATCCTCGAGCAAGTGATTTGTTGAATTACTATGCGCAGCGGGCCGTGTATGTCACGGAATATATTTCCTGTTTGGAGTCGCTACGCGAAGCAGCGATCGACAAACAGGCAGGTGACCTAGAAGCGACAGCCGAAAAACTGGAAGCTGCTACCGAGTCGTTGTACAACGCTATCGATAGGCTTAGCAATGTCGCGCACGATCAGAGTGACCGCGGCCTGATTGCTGTGTTAACGGAATTTGCTTACCGACCATTGATCGACGAGTATGAATCGGTACTGGAAGAAATCGACCTGTAGGAAAAGCGAGCAATTACACGTCTGTCATGTCTGTGTCTCGGTAGCGATAGCCGACGCCACGGACGGTTTCGATAACGTCTGCCAGATCCTCCAGCTTTCGCCGGAGAGCTCGAATGTGTACGTCGATGGTGCGTTCCATAACGATGGTATCTTCGCCCAAGGCTGCATCGATCAACTCGCTCCGTTCAAAAACGCGCCCAGGTTGCCGAATCAGAGTGTCTAGCAGGCGAAATTCTGTGCGAGTTAATTCCAAAGGATGGTTGGCTGCCGTCGCACGATACCGATTGCGATCGACGGTAACTCCGTGACAACTGGTCACCGAATCATCGTCTGGATCCCTTTGACGCCGGCGCAATAAGGCTTTAATTCGCTGCAGAAGGACTTTGACGCTAAACGGCTTCGTCATATAGTCATCGGCTCCCAAAGAAAGCCCGACCAGTTCGTCGGTTTCTTCGGCTTTTGCGGTGAGCATCAAAATCAGCGTATCCCGTGTCGCTGCGTCGCTGCGTAGTCTGCGGCAAACGTCCATACCGTCAATAACGGGAAGCATTACATCTAGCAGGATCAGGTCAGGTGCATTCAACTGAGCACGAGTCAGACCGTCCTGGCCGTCATGCGACAAGACAACCTCAAATCCTTCGTTGCGTAAGTTGTAGGACAAGACTTCGGTCAACGAACGATCATCTTCGATTACCAGGATGCGTGCTTTGGCCATGGTCGCGTACCAGAAAGAACTGTGGTCAACGTATGTTCAGAAATAGGTGGTTACTGGAAAAAGGTTGGGTTATCGATCACTGGTCGTCACGTGGTTTCCAGGTGTTGATGTCGCACAATATCGCCTTCTACTAGATAGATAACGTCCTCAGCGATATTCGTAGCGTGATCGCCGATGCGTTCAATGTGCCTCGAGGCGGAAAAACAGTGCAATGCTGGAACCACCAAGTCAGGCTGCTGCTGTATCAGACTTTGCAGTTCGCGGATAATTTCCAAGTTAAGTTCATCGATGGCATCGTCCATTGACAGAACGCTGCGAGCGGCAGATGCATCCAGGACCACAAAGGCATCCAGTGCATTCCGTACCATTTGAGTCGACATGGAGACCATGGATTTCAGCTTTTTGGGAACAGGGAACTGCAAAAAATTATCCAACGCCAATGCGCGTTCAGCAATATTCACAGCCAAATCTGCAATCCGTTCCAGATCGTTGTTGACTTTCATTACGGTAGCAATACGACGGAGGTCGATCGCGACCGGTTGGTGCAGTGCCAGGATTTTCAGGCAATCTTCTTCAATGCGAACTTCTCGGCGATCGACTTTTTCGTCGGATGCAATCACCGTCGTCGCTATATCGTGTTTACGATCCAACAACGCGGTGGTTGCCTGGTCGATCATATCCTCGACCATCGCGGACAAAGAGAGGATTTCCTGGTGTACTGCTTCCAGATCTCGGTGTAGGTGTTTTGTCATGGTGCGATAGGTCCAACGTGTCAATCGTCGCACAGCAACCTTAACGAGTCACTGCACTCGACATATCCATTCCCACAAACGGTTTCTTCTTGGTGTGTAAGGAAAACAAAAATACAAACCCTCGCATTCGAAGATCCCACCTGACCCTTTCAACCTTTAACCAAATTTTCCGGTCACGTAATCTTCGGTTTGTTGTTTCCTAGGTCGAGTGAATATTTGTTTTGTCGGGCCAACTTCGACGAGGTGACCTTGGAATAAAAAGGCTGTTTGATCGGACACTCGTGAAGCTTGCTGCATATTGTGTGTCACGATGACGATCGTGTACTGTTCCTTCAATTCGAACATTAAGTCTTCCACACGAGCCGTCGATGCGGGGTCAAGTGCGGAACAAGGTTCGTCCATCAGCAACACCTCAGGCCCCACAGCGATCGCGCGAGCGATACACAGACGCTGCTGCTGCCCACCACTTAAGCTGAGGGCGGAGGCGTTTAGTCGGTCTTTGACCTCTTCCCAAACGGCCGCCTTGCGCAGTGACCATTCCACAAGATCGTCCAAATCCCGCCCCGACACTTTGGTGTGCAGCCGAGGCCCAAAGGCGACGTTTTCATAAATCGACTTGGGGAATGGATTCGGTTTTTGAAACACGATACCCACGCGACGACGCAAGTCTACCACATCGGTGGTTTTGGCGAGTATGTCTAGTGAAGACAGGGTCAGCGTCCCTTCGGCACGTGCATCTGGAACCAGATCATTCATTCGATTGGTCCAGCGCAGCAATGTACTTTTGCCGCAACCACTGGGTCCAATCAAGGCTGTGACCTGCTTGGCGGGCACATCCAACTTGATGTTGTGAAGAGCCTGAAATGGTCCGTACCAGGTGTTGACTTCCTGATATCGCAATGTCAACTGGGAAGATTTTGGAACTTCCTCAAGTGATACGTTGTTACTAGGTTCAGTAACCGTAGCAAGCTTGTCTGGATCTGCAGTTGTTTCGGACATGCGTATGTTGATCTCTTCTACCATCTACCCGTCGGTGACAAAGGTCATGACATCGTTTTTTGAAATTTCTGACGCAACCAGACTGCGAAAATATTAAAGGTAAGCAAGATTGCCAGCAAAACGATGATACCTGTGGCTGCAATGGAATGGAATTCCGCTTGAGGTCGCTGCGCCCAATTATAGACCTGCAGAGGCATCACAGAAAAGTCATCCATCAGATGACCCGGTGGCGAAGCGATGAACACGATTCCTGCAATGATAAGCACTGGCGCTGCTTCACCAATCGCACGGCTCATTGCCAGGATGGATCCCGTCATGATTCCAGGAATTGCGGAAGGAAGCGTCACATTCCAAACGACCTGCCAGCGAGTAGCGCCCAATCCCAAACCGGCTTCACGAAGCGAGGCGGGGACGGCTCGCAAGGCCTCTTGTGACGAGATAATCACGATCGGCAGGACCACCAGCATAAGCGTAAGTGCGCCAGCAAAAACACCTCTGCCAAACGGCAGCTGCAGGTAATACCAACTCTTTCGACTGATCCTTCCAGCCTCAGCACCTTCACGTAGCGTGACTGCCTGTAGACGTTTGTCGTCAGGTAGCGGGTCTCGGTCTCCGATCACGTGAACGCGAAAAGCTTTGTCACGAATGATGGCGACCAGCCCCTCTTCGACTGGCGTAGGAGGAGCGTTACGACCGGCAACCGGTACCAACAAGACTCGGTCGTCTTCGCTCAGGAATTGGTCATAGTAACTGACTCCGAGTTCGAACACCGGATCGGATGTGGAGCCAAGAATTCCGAACATACTCACAAATGCCGTAAGCCCGATAATCCCGTAAACGACTGAGGGAACACCTGCCAGATTCGTAATGTTCACTTGAATGAAGGAATGAATGGGCCGCGTCAATCGCCCTGACGGCTTGAATTCCTCTAAAAGCACAGCCGTGGCCACTCCCACAGGTAGTGTACAAAGTGCACATGCTCCACATACCCAGATTGTTCCAAAGAGAGCAGGCATGATTCCCGCCTGAGTGGTGTCGCGGCTGGGAGGATTACTGAGAAATGCCCAGGACATTTGAGGCATTCCCTGTAGAAGGATCGCGCCCAGCAGCAGGGCCAGAATAGCGACCGACGTAAACGCCGTCACCACACAAAAAATGAGAAACCAGCGATCAAGATTCCGTCTCATGGCTGCCGATCGAGGAGCAGCATTTTGTCCGGGGCGTGTATCAGACACCGCAGTGCTCATGTGTAGGTCTCCCGGAAACGTTTCCTGATCTGACCGCCCACAAGTGTCAACAAGAGCGTCATCACGAACAGTACCGCAGCAACTGCATACATCGACATGTATTCAACGTCAAAATTACTCACATCGCCTAAGGCCATTTGAACCATGAATCCGGTCATCGTTTGCACCTCTTGGCGCGGGTCGACCGTCAGGCGAGGCATACTGCCGGCAGCCAAGGCGACGATCATCGTTTCACCGATAGCGCGTGCGACGGCCAGCAGAACGGCCGACACTATTCCCGACAATGCGGCCGGAAGCACCACTTTTACCGAGACGTCGAATTTCGTGGCACCCAGGCTGTAAGCACCCTCGCGTAATGCTCGCGGAACGGCTTGCAGAGCATCTTCGGCTAAAGAGCTAACCGTAGGCAAACACAAGATGCCTACTGCGATCCCGGCACTGAAAGCATTGTAGACGTTAAATCCTTCGTGAAAGAACTTCAAACCAGGTGTGATGACCGTCAAAGCGAAAAAGCCATAAACGACCGTGGGAATTCCGGCCAATACCTCGAGAGTAGGCTTCAGAAACGCTCGTACGCCACGTGGTGAATACTCGCTTAGATAGACAGCAGTGATCAGCCCCAAAGGAAGAGCCAGTAACATGGCCACTGCGGTCACCAGCAGTGTCCCCGAAACCAATGACCAAATGCCAAAGTGTTTTTCTTTGCCAAGCAACGGATTCCATTGGCTGGTTGTAAAAAACTCGACGACACTGACTTCTTCCATACCAAAAAACCGAAGCATCTGGACAGAAAGCACGACAACAATCGTGATCGTCGTCAGAACAGAGAAGGCGCCGCAAAAAGTAAGTCCGGCCATGACCGCCGATTCACGCGTACGCAATGACCGTGCAGACCTTCGTCTCTCGCCTGCCCGTACACTGCTAACAGAATCAGCGACTGTCACAGATTAATTACCTCCGCTGTCCGGCTGTTGGTTACCTCGTGGAGCAGATTGAACACCTACTCCACGTTGACTGGACGTCTAAATCAACCGTCTGTTGCCCCAGGGAATACCTGAGACGCTCCCTTTCGTGTCGACGACGAAGCACCGAACTTACTCCAGTAGGTTATCGACCAGATAAACTTCGGTTACCGCACCGGATCGTTTCTCACCATCACTGACGAGGTAGTGAGTACCGGCCAAACGTTCGTCGACATGCTTTTTAGCCAAGTCGTAGACTTCGCCCGGTAAAGCAACATAACCGACGGCCTGAGCCAGCCTGAACGCGTCCTGCAGATAGAAGTCTATGAACTTTTTGATCTCGGGACGCTTGGTCGACTCAACATTGACGTAAATAAACAGTGGACGGCTAAAAGGAGCGTAAACACCGCTTTCGATCGTGTTCGGACTCGGTAAGACAGCGTCACCCGATTTCGGATTTACAATTTTGACTGCTTTCAGCTTGCCTTCGTTTTCAAAGTAATAGGCAGCTCCAAAGAATCCGATCGCGTTCTTTTCGCCGGCTACGCCAGTGACCAATACGTTATCATCTTCGCTGACGGACATGTCGTTACGCAACGAACCTTTTTTTCCGGCAACAACTTCTTTGAAATAATCGAATGTCCCCGAGTCAGCCCCAGGAGCGTAAATCTTGATAGTCTCATTGGGCCATGACGGATTGACGTCACTCCAATTCTGTGCCGTACCTTCACCGCCAAAGATCTTCTTCAAGTCGTCGACCGTCAATTGCTCAGCCCAATCATTCGCCGGGTTGACCACAATGGTCAGGCCATCGTAAGCAACAGGCAATTCGATGAATTGCACGCCTGATTCTCGGCACGCATCCAATTCTTTTTGCTTAATCGGCCGGCTCGCGTCGGAAATGTCCGTTTCACCCTGAGAAAAACGCTTGAAACCACCACCCGTGCCAGAAACAGCCACCGTCACGTTGACTTTGGGGAATTTCTGGAGGAACTCATCAGCCACCGCTTCGCTGATGGGATAGACGGTACTCGATCCGTCAATTTTCACTTCTCCCGAAAGATCGGCGATCCCGCCCACAGCACCTTCTTGATTCTCTTCTGTCAGAGCTTCATCCAAGGCAGACAACTCTTCCACATCAGGTAACGAATTGCTAGTAGTACATCCCACGAGTATCCACACACCTAACAACAGAACCCACAATCCATATCGCCCCGATTCATTACAAGTCGCCATTAAAACCCTTTCCGAAAAAACACATCGACGGGCCCCGCGCCCAAACAACCAAAGTCAATTGATCCTGCATCACTAAGAATTTGCAACTTAACCTAGGCCTCGATTGTTAAGGGTTCGTGAAGAACATGTTAATTCCAGAGAGAAAAAACCTTTGTTTATGGGACAGCAACGTTAGTGAATCACAGTCGCGGTCCTTCCATTTTGATTCTGAGGGTGAACTGTCGGCTCAGAATTGACCCAGGAAAGACAGCTGTGGCCTATTCCGTCCATGTTCGAGTCGGAGGCCCAAACTACAAGTTGCACACAGTCCTTGATTTTTCTGTTCGCCTACTTGGTGTGTTGAGCTTGCTTGCTAAATATTTTATCTCGAAAAATATTTCATCTCGAAAAGGTGTGCCGTACCGCGGCACACAATCGTTCCTAGTCACTAAGTTGCTCGAGCGACTTCACTGGAGGGAACTCCACGTGAAAAGTGCTTCCCATACCAAGATCACTTTTCACACCGATTTTTCCACTAAACGCGAGCACCAGGTGTTTTACTATTGCCAATCCCAAGCCGGTACCCTCCAAATCTCTGGAACGCGCCTGGTCGACTCGAAAAAATCTCTCAAAGACTCGTTCCTGGTGCTCCTGATCAATGCCGATACCCGTATCCTGTACTTCCAGTAGGACCATTTGGCCATCGGAGCGTAATCGGACGTTGACTTGTCCGTCTTCTGGAGTGTACTTGATCGCGTTACTGAGCAAATTACTGAAGATAGCAAACATTCCGTCACGGTCTGCCTTGACTTGCATGTTGTCGCCGACGCCTTCAAAGATTAGCGCAATGTTCTTTTCTTCAGCCAGAGTCTTGTATTGAAACAGACACTGCTTGATGGTTTCCCTCATGTCCACTGTCGTGATCTCGAAGGTTTCCTTTCCTGATTCGACCCTAGCCAAGTGAATGACATCTCCGATCAGTCGATGTAATAGTTCAGCTTGTTTCGAAATGCCATCAACAAACCCGAGATTATTTTCCGAATCGTTGATGGCGCCCATTCGAAGTGTTTCTGCATAGGCCTTGATGGCAGCCAATGGTGTTTTTAGTTCGTGAGAAACATTGGTGACGAAGTCGCGGCGTAGATTCTCTAAGCGTCTCAGTTCGGTAACATCATGCAGCACGATGACAACGCCGGGACTGGGATCGGCAGACAAGCGGGTGGCGAACAGGCTGATGGTGCGGCGCATCGGGCCGGGCAAAGTAAACTCCGTTTGACAAGGATTTTGGCCGTTAAAGACTTGAGTCACGGCGGAATCTACATCGACGTTTCGGGCGACTTCCAGCAGGGGACGACCGGTAACATCTTCGGTGGGACAATTGAAGAGTTGTCGAGCGGCCTGATTTACCACCAATACACGCCGATCGGCATCGACGGCGAGAACACCTTCTACCATGCCCCCAAGCACCACCGACATACGACGATTGTGGTCTTCCAGTTCTGCGACTCGACGGGCCAATTCATTCCGCATTTGGTTGAAGGCGCCAGCAAGTTCGCCCAATTCGTCGTGGCTGTCCAAGGTAACGGGATGTTGGTAATTTCCGGCTGAAATCGCTCGGGAACTGGCTGTCAGCTGTGACAGTGGACGGACAAGGCTCCCCACGGTGAAGTAAACGATTGGTGCGGCTAAAAACACTATCCCACCTGCCACCAGCCACAATGTCTGCTGACGATCGTGAGCCTTGCGATCAATAGATTGCAACTTCGAGGCCACTCGTACAAAGCCAATGGTGGTTTTGTCCTGGTAGATGGGCAAGGCCAAATAGAAAAGATCAATGCCCAAGGTGGGACTACGTCGAATAGCTTCGCCTCTTCCCAGATTTCCAGCGGCAATCAGCTCAGGACGATTGCTATGGTTTTGCATTGCAGACACAACAGCTTCGCTCTCTGCCAAAACTTCTCCATCCTCAGCGACAATCGTAAGTCTCACCTCCGTGATTCGAGCGATCTGATGCGTGACAGATTGCAGCTGTTCCAGATCCTGTGCTGCGAGAATCGGCTCGACACGTGACCTGATCATTTCGGCAGCGATTACCAGCTGTCCACGAACTTGGTCGATGACGTTGGCACGCTCCCAACGGGCGAGCGCAATAGGAAACGTGGCGGCGATCAAGAATATCAATCCGCCGTACAGCAAAAACATTTTCCAAAACAGTCGTGAAGTCCACATGGACTGGTCACCAACCTAGAAACGGCTTCAAAAACCTCATAGGACGACCTTCCAAGGACGTCGAGCTCCATTCAACGGGTTCACCGACGGTCCTGGAAGCCATCTTCCATTTCTACTAATCGTCTTTGAAATCACTTATAAGTTTATGAGTCATGGCGGAAACTCGCGAATCACTTGGGCCAGGTTACACTGCCATTCAGACAAAGGGCCGATTCGTTCGGTGGTCTGCGACAAATCCAGTACACTGTACGCAGGCCGTGGAGCTGGTCGGGGGAAAGCATCCGTTCCACACGCCTGTATTTGGACTTTGGCATTGCAAAGTCGTGAAATTTCCTGCGCAAAATCGTACCAGGTACAGTCCCCTTCGTCACAAACGTGAAACGTACCGCGCGAACCCTGTAGAAACAACTCCCAGGAAGCCTCGGCCAAATGCAGGGCGCTTGTGGGGCGACCTCGCTGGTCTGCGACAACACTTACCTCGGGGGTGTTACGTAGAACCTGCAGCATGGTACGTACAAAATTATCCCCCCACGATGCGTACAACCAACTCGTTCGAATGACCAAGTGGTCCTCCGACAGATTCCACACCTGTGTTTCCCCCGCTGCCTTGCTATGACCATAAACATTGATCGGGTCATGGGGAGTGGAAACAGGGTAGGGATGTTTGGCGAGGCCGCCGAACACGTAGTCTGTGGAATAATGGATAAGCGTCGCACCCACCTGCTGACAGCGCTGAGCTAAAAAACCAACCGCCGTGGAATTAACCAACCTCGCCAGATCTGGTTTCGTTTCAGCACCGTCCACATCGGTGAAGGCCGCAGTATTGACGACCAGAGCCGTCCCTTCACGAATGATGGTCTCTACGGCGTCTTGATCAGAAATATCCAGAACGGACCGTTCAAGAACTTGGTGCCCGATTCCTCGGGACGATAGCATCAGATGCCAGGCAGTTCCTAGCATTCCCCGGCCGGTGATCAGGATCTTCCCTGACAGTTTGTCACGCTGCATCTGTTTTTTTCAAAAATACGGTTCAATGTCCCTCAGTCGCGGATGGCGTTTATCCCGATCGGAAAGATAGGCGTCCTCTTCGGGAATGCCCCACGGAATCCCCAGGTCCGGGTCGTCCCAAGCGACACCCCGTTCATGCTCTGGTGAATAAGGGGACGAAATCTTGTAGTACACCAGTGTATTCGGTTCCAGCGTTACAAAACCATGTGCAAATCCACATGGAATAAATAACTGCTCTCCTTGCTGGTCGTCCAGCCGTTGTGCTACATACTGACCATAAGACGGTGCGTTAATTCGCACGTCCACGGCCACATCTAATATGGCACCTCTTAGCACAAATACCAGTTTGGCCTGAGCTACCGGAGGAATCTGAAAGTGAAGGCCGCGTATCGTGCCTTGCGATGCCGAGAAGGATAAGTTGTCTTGCTGAAAATCTTCCTTGACGCCAACGTCGTGAAATGTCTGGCGTCGATAGGTTTCGCATAGGAATCCCCGCTCGTCCCTGAATCGTCGGGGAGTCAGCAGCTTGACCTCAGGTATGGTCATGTCCGTAATCTGCATGAAAAAATATTCTTTGAGGACAACGAAGTGAAAGTCCTATTATGGCGGCCCTCGCGTTGCAGGGCCAGCACATCCCGCTGAAGCCAGATAAGTCATGTTCAGCCAAAGGGAGGAAAACCTACTGGTAGGAGGCACAGGCAAGGTGGTTCATTTCGTGGTGGCAAATTCCTTTGGCAGACGGCAAGTCGGGTCGTCAGAAAAAATCCCAGGTCGGGCCAAACCCCATTTTGCCAAGCGATATCGAATGCTGGTGCCAATGACTCCCAAGCCATACTTACACGACCGAGTAAAATTAATCGAGCTGGCTTCGGGAAAGTATTTGGTCGGACAGGAGATCTCTCCGATGTTGAATCGGCAATAGACGGCCTGTGCCAGGATTTGATTATCGAAGACGAAATCGTCCGAGTTTGCCAGTAATGGCAAGCGTTCTAATGCCTCGCGTGAAAAAGCACGATAGCCGGTATGGAACTCGGACAGATGCGATCCCAGCATGAGATTTTCAAATGCCGTTAACAATCGATTCGTGACATACTTGTACAGAGGCATTCCGCCGGGGATCGCTTTGCCGGTTAAAATGCGCGAGGCCAGGACAATATCGTAGATCTCAGACCCGATCATTCCCGCCATGGCAGGAATCAAGCGAGGATCATATTGATAGTCCGGATGAAGCATCACAATGATGTCAGCCTTGGCACGCAACGCTTCTCGATAGCAGGTTTTTTGATTTGCTCCGTAACCTCGATTTTGGTCGTGGACAAATGTCCGAATACCTAACTTGTGCGCCAGACGTACCGTACCATCATTGCTGGCATCGTCCACCAAGAGTATCTCATCCACAACATCGTGTGGAATTTCGGCGAACGTACGTTCCAACGTCTTTTCCGCACGATAAGCGGGAAGCACTACGACAACTTTCTTTCCGACTAACACTTAAGTTGCACCAACAACGAATGAGAAAATAAATACCGTGGCAATACCCTGGGGCACAGCTGTCTTTGGACACGGCCAATACCTGCCTCCAGGATACCAGCACGAAATCCTGTCATGGTATTGTCGACAGTAGGGTTCGATGATTTTTGTGCATTCGGCATACTAAACTGTGACGGTTGTACTACTTATCGGTTCTGCGACCGGCCTACGGACTCTACTGAATCTGCCAGCCTGGCACATCCGAGGTCTGACGATGAGCCGTATCTCGAACAATTCATCCATCACCTGTCACGAAGCAAAGGAGCCTGACGACAGGGTGGTTGGAACACTACAGCCTGGCTGGGATAGTCGTGATTACGTTCCGCCGGTTACTTATCGAGTCGTTCAGTCGAGCCGAAACCGTCAGGACAGATCGCAGCTTCCGAATCTCGGACCGGAACCTTTGGTTTTCAGGAAGTGTCCCAACCAAACAGACTTGCAGCTGTTAGGTGACCACGACTTTTGCCGACAACCATGAACACGACGGCACGCGAAGAAGTAAGAAAAGCACCAACGGCCTAGAGGCACTTCCGTTCACCGTCCAAGCTTTCCCTCAGAGGGGATCCAGACTACCGCTTCGACCTACTTTTAAAGTCTAAGGTTCGATTTTCGCGACGAACTCGCAGCCAACACGAAATTCCGTCGCACCATTGTTGCCGACTTCAGTGGTCGTACACACTTTGGCTTTTACAAAGACAAATGGCACGGCACCGAGTGCTACGACAAACCAGCCATGAGTTGGTTGCTGAGACATGGCAAAGCAGATGCCACGTTCCGACAGGTCAACACAATGAACTTGCAGGAATTCTGCTTGGGTAGGCAAGTTTTTCCCGTCGTACGGAGCTACGAGCTGAATACTGTTGTAATCCAGTCGTTCATGGCCACGTCGCTCACATTCGGCGTCCAGCATGGAATGAATAAGATCAAAAAAGACAACATCGGAATCAGCATTCCCAATCATCTCGTGGCCTTGCAGGAAGAGTCCGGACGGTATCTGGTCCTAAACGAAAAGGGCTCAGTGGGATATTTCTTTTCGGGATGACGAATGACAGGCCTGCCCACAAGCAGACCTGCTACTACAAACCATACATCATGACGACGAGTCCAGTCGGACAAACAGCTCGTGACGACGCCCAGGTGGCACAACGCTCCCACCCCACATGCCGTATGCTAGTCGATTGGAAACGAATGTAGCAATTCTGCTGAATATGTATCCGCTGTGCTTATTTGGGTAGTCGTTTCTTTTGACATTGCGGACAAAAGAAGGTTGATCGCTGAGCTTGTACGATGCGAACAATTTTCGCCGACCGGCAAGTGATACAGTCCATTCCGGCTCGCGCATAGACTCGATGTTGATTCTGGTACCCGCCAGACTGGTTCAGTGCGTTACGGTAAGTACCGTCAGAGAGAGTCGAGCCTTCGTAAGCAATGGCGGTTTGTAGGACACCATGCGTACATTTTTGCAAACGTTGCCAGTGCCCTGATTTCAATCGTTGACAGGGCACGGCTGGATGGATTTGGGCTTGGTGCAGGATTTCCGAAGCGTACAGGTTGCCAATGCCCGCCAGGCAGCGTTGGTCGAGCAGAGCCACTTTGATCGCGCGCCGACTCGCTCCAAATTGCTCCTGTAATGTCTCGGCCGAAACCGTCAAGGCATCGGGACCGAGTCGCCCAGGGCCTAACGCTTCTTGCAGGTCGTCGGGCTTTAACAATCGCACAGATCCTAAGCCACGACGGTCCCAGTACCAAACATGCTTCACAGAACCGGCAAGAACCATTCGCCACCTCAAATGAAGTTCGTCGGGAGGCTCGTCCAATAAAACCAATCCGGTCATTCGGGGTTCGACGACGATGGCATCCTCCGATTCGAGGCGAATGACGACTCGCTTGCCGATGCGATCCACGGCCGATATTCTCTGCCCGATCGCTCGTCGGCGAAACACGGCACGTGACGGCTCGCTGGTGAGGGGTTTGAGAGGCCTTCGCAGCCACTCCAGGCTTAGGATGCGGCTTCCCACAATGCCCAAGATACCTCGCCGCATCGTTTCGACTTCTGGAAGTTCTGGCATGGTGATATGGTGTCCGTTTGTCACCGGTCGTCAGTCATCAATCGACATCTGCACTTCGTGATGGTACCATAATACAGATGTCCGACAGTATCAGTACCCCAGCCAACAGCAAAGTGCCAAATGATGCGGGACGTTTTGGACCGTTTGGCGGTCGATACGTTCCCGAAACGTTGACGCGTGCGCTGGATGAATTGACAGCACAATACGACGCAGCTCGTCGGGACGAAGGGTTTCAGCAGGAATTGACTAGCCTGTTGCAAACATATGTGGGACGACCGTCCCCTCTTTATTTCGCACCTCGGCTAACAGAACGCGGAGGTGGTGCGCAAATCTGGCTAAAACGTGAAGACCTAAATCACACGGGTGCCCACAAAATCAACAATACGCTGGGACAAGCTTTACTCACGCTTAGGATGGGAAAACGGCGCGTGATTGCGGAAACTGGGGCTGGGCAACACGGTGTGGCGACAGCGACCGCTTGTGCCAGATTTGGCTTGCCTTGTGTTGTCTATATGGGAGAGGAAGACATTCGAAGACAGGCCCCCAATGTTTTCAGCATGAAACTTCTAGGTGCCGAAGTGCGTCCGGTAACATCGGGATCACGAACCTTACGCGACGCAATTAATGAAGCGATGCGTGATTGGATGTCGAGCGTGGAAAGCACACACTACATTATCGGTTCTGTGGTGGGGCCGAACCCGTTCCCCCGCATGGTTCGCGATTTTCAGTCGGTGATTGGACGTGAGACACGAGAACAATGCTTAGCTGCCATAGGCCGCTTGCCTGACTTGGTCGTTGCCTGTGTAGGAGGCGGTAGTAACGCCGCCGGCATGTTCTATCCGTTTGTGGATGATCACGAAGTAGCGCTGACTGGCGTGGAAGCTGGGGGCCGCAGTCATCAACCTGGGGACCATGCATCACCGTTAACTTATGGACAACCCGGAGTATTACACGGAAGTTACAGCTATGTCATGCAAGATGAGGATGGACAGACTCATGACGTGCATTCCATTTCCGCTGGGCTTGACTATCCCGGTGTTGGTCCGGAACACAGTTACTGGAAAGACACCAGTCGTGTCAACTATACGACCTGCGAAGATGAAGATGCACTGCAGGCGTTTGACGCGCTGGCTGCGACCGAAGGGATTTTGCCGGCCTTAGAAAGTTCGCACGCAATAGCAGCAGCGTTACGTTTGGCATCTAATTACTCGTCGGAACAATCGATTGTCGTCTGCCTGTCTGGACGCGGAGACAAGGATGCAGCGGAAATTGCTCGGCTGCGCGGTCATCAATAGACAGACAGATTTCCCTGTTCCATGTTTGCTTCGATTTACCCCTGTTTGACTTTACCTCTACGAAAAGCTCTTCCCAAAAGCACCTGATGTCTGCCGTTGACGATTTATTTGCTGAACTTCGCCGAACCAATCGTAAGGCGTTTATTTCATTTGTTACCGCTGGCGATCCTGACTTGGATTTTACGGCAGATGTGTTACGCGAATTGTCGGCTCAGGGAACCGCACTGTGTGAGCTGGGGATCCCATATAGCGACCCTATCGCCGATGGTCCCGTCATCCAAGCTTCTTACACCAGAGCACTGGAACGAAAAATCCGGCTATCCGAGATCTTCGATCTCACAGCGAAGGTGACACCGGATTTGGCCTGTCCGGTGGTGATGATGGTTAGCTACGCCATTATTTACCGAAACGGACTGGAAAATTTTGTTCAGCAAGCAAAAGCTGCGGGAGTCTCTGGTGCGATCGTACCTGATTTGCTCGTCGAGGAAGCCGATGATCTATCCAAAATCTGTGCCGATCATGATTTCAGTTTGATACAGTTGGTAACTCCTACCACGCCGCGCGAACGCGCTGTAAAAATCGCTCAATCGTCCAGCGGATTTATTTACTTTGTGTCAGTCACGGGAATTACAGGCGAACGCTCACAGCTCCCGGACGACTTACTAGAGAATGTTGCCTGGCTTCGTCAGCAAACAGATTTGCCCGTTTGTATCGGTTTCGGAATTAACCAACCCGAACACGTAGCGGCATTGTCACCGGTAGCCGATGGTGTGATCGTGGGATCGGCTATCATGCGTCGAATTGCTGAACACGCAAACGACCGCAAGACCGCCATACGTGCCATTGGTAATTACGTCTCTTCTTTGATGAACGCTTTATCCGACTGAGTGCTGGTCAGTGTAACTTCGAACTGACCACGATTGGCGGTAAACCGCAAGACCGTGGATCAACAGGACGGTTTTGGCTTAAAGCTTTTCGATAACGCGTCATTTTGCTTCTCGTTCGCAAAATCTTGACCATGGCAAGCGAAGAAAACTATACTTATTAGATGGCGGTTCACGCCTCATTCGGCTGCTTTCCTTGTCTCGTCCAGCCGATTATTTAGAAGAAGCTCAGTCATTCGCCTGGTAAGGAGGGTGTACCGATGCATCCCAAGCCATCACAAACAGTTTTACAGCGTTTCTTTGCTGGGCTTACGGAGTCCACTTTCCAAGCGCGTTTGGGAGTTGCCGACCCACCCCTTACCGACTATCTCAGCCAAATGCTGGTGCGATTTGTGCACAGTGACGCCGTCTATCGCTTCCGTGATCTTACTGGCAAGCAATTGACAGAAGTGGTTGAAATGATCGTTGAAGGTGAAGCCCGTATCGGTGAGGCTCGTCGAGAAGTTCATCAGCACATTGGCGACTTCGTATTGTTTTGGGCTGGCGTTTATCCGGAATCTCTACACCGCTTGAAGGGACCAAAAAGTCAGGATCGATTTGTCGATTATTGCGAACAAGGCAAACGTTCTTACTACATTGCCAGTCGGATCGAAGCAGGAAAAGAGATGGACGATAACGCTCCAGGGGACGTTCTTGAGCGATTAAGTGATCAGTTTGAACTCTGCATGGTTGGTTTGGGCGAGGTTCGTCGAGAATGGGAGCGACGCGACGAATCGTCTGACGGCTGTAGCCCTCTGTGGATCAGCTGAATCGCATGCTATGGCCACGTGGATGCTGTAGCTGTTGTCGATTCAGAAATTTTCCGCATTCTAACTATTCGGCTATGCTTTTCTTCGAATGATGTCGGCAACACGGATTTGTCAGCACTCAGTGCGTCTACGATCGACTTCACGGTGAAGGAGACTGTGCCCCGGGGTGGTGGCGTTGACGCTTTCTGGAGCGGATGATTCCAGGCAGCGCCACGAGGCCTTGGATCGAACGCTCCGGACATCCAGTCCCAATGCTCCGATCTCTTGACCAAAGAAACTAGCGAGCTACAACGGCTGAATGATGGCCGGTCGTTTTCAAACGGACTCGGTATAGCCCCGAACCGGCCGTGATGTACAGTGTTTTTGTTTCGATCGGTGTACTCCGGCCGAAACAGCAGTTGGTGGGCAGGTGTGGAGTAGGAATGAATGCCAATTCCTTTCCATGGGGTTCGAATACAGCGATTCCAAAACGATTCGCGGAACGCACTGCTGCATAGACGCGTCCTTGCTGGTCAACGGTCATTCCATCAATCCCAACCTGGTCGCCAAAATTGACCAACACACGTTTTTGACCTAACGACCCGTCGTCTTGAACGGAAAAAGCGTTTAGTGTCATCCTTCCCATTTCCGCATCAGTAACACGTTCTGCTTCATCGGTCCCATTGTCGGTTTCGGCCACATAAAGTGTCTTACCATCTGGTGACAAAATGACGCCATTGGGCTTGGAGATGTCATTGGTCACACGAGTGAGACTTCCATTCGGGTCGTAGCGATAAACGTCCATCGACGACAATGCCATCTTTTCAGGACCAACGTATTTAGGATCACTGAAATAAATCCGTCCCTCCCGATCGATCACCAGGTCGTTAGGCGAATTGAACTGTTTCCCTTGAAAATGTGTGACCACAGGTTGCATGGTGCCGTCGGGGCGTACTAATGCCAATGCGCGCAAACCGCCCAATGGAGATGCACAGCATGCATACAAGTTGCCCTGTCGATCGAACATGAGTCCGTTGGCCATGCGGCTATCGCGAACATGAATGTTTATCTTTCCGGTTAGGGGGTCAAAATGCATGACACGTGCGGGGCGTGAATTAAAGGGTTGCCCAAAATCACTGAAGTAGATCGTTCCATCCGGTGCTGCTGCCGCTCCTTCGGTGAATCCTCCCTCTTCCCAGATTGTTTCCAAAACGGCTCCCCTGGGGATAATCTTAGAATCGCCACGAATGGTCTGTTCGCCAGCCGTTGTTTCGCTAGTCAAGATAGCGAACAATGCAAAACATCCGGTTAAAAAAAACACTTCGATACGTAACATGATCAGCTCCTGTAGGTCGCTTGACGGATGGCAACAATCGTGATGCTGTCTACTAGTAAAGCCCCATGGCATGAATTCGAATGGGCAGGATCAAAACAGCTGTCCCGCCTTGTTGCCGGAACTGTACAAACTGGTAAACCTTATTGCATATTGAATCCACAATCGAAATGCTAAAGGCGGCCAAAGTTCCGGCATCTGGAAGCAGTTTTCCTGGTCTGACCCGTAAAAAGGCTCTCGCCAGAACCTACTGATTGTTTAGGATGACATGCTGAGTTTCGATTGGCAATCCACCAGTGCCATTGAATCACCGTCCCACTTAACCGTGCCGCGTCGTAGTATTCGGCTGTTCGTGGTCCTAGTAGCAGATGGTCTGTGGTATAGCGCCCTGCCCGGCACAGGGAATGAAATGATATAATGCAGGTGGACCGGTGCCGTTCGACCAAACAACCACGTTGACTGGTAAATCAAGGCGGCAGTCAGTTAACGCCATTAAGTCACCCTTGAGCAGCATTGGGATCGCGCCCTACTGCGAGAAAACATCATTCACGGCGTGAAATTGCTTCACGGCGTTGAACATCACGTTTAAGAATGGACGGTTGCAGTTCCTGTCGATGGTATCCGCATCTAAAACAATCCGTTGCGACAACGACCTGTCGATGTTCGAGGCTTTGCTAAATGACTCCACCGTGGCAAAAGCCAATGAGCGGATTGCGCGAATGGAAGAGGACTCGCCATTTCGAACACGGCGGCGGTTGTTGGCAACCTCCCTGCGGTTGAGCAAACGTATGATGCCGGACTTATGGTCGATGACACAGGATTGCGTCGAAGAACTAGGAGTTGAAATTCCTGTTGAATTATTCGTCTTCCCCAGCCCACAACACAATGCCATGTGTTTCCGGCCCGAGGATGGGCGTTTGTTTATCATGTTCGCTTCGAGCTTGTTGGACGATTTCCAGGACAGCGAACTGAAATTCGTGATGGGGCACGAACTAGGGCATCATATCTACAACCATCACGCGATTCCTATCGGATATTTATTACGAGGGAAAAACAAAATCAGCCCTCACCTGGCACTACAACTCTTTGCTTGGTCGCGTTATGCGGAGATTTCGGCCGACCGAGCTGGCGCCTATTGTGCGAAAAATATTGAAGGTGTGTATCGAGCCTTATTCATGCTGGCTTCTGGTTTGACGAGCAAGACAATCCAATTCCAATTGGAAGACTTCTTGAAACAGGTTGACCAAATGCAAACAGAGGACACGGAACCAGGCGCTGGAGCTCCCAAGGAAGACTGGTTTTCAACACATCCATTTAGCCCCTTACGAGTGAAGGCGTTGCAGTTGTTCGACGACTCAGAGTTAGTACGCGATGGAGGACAACCGGTTCGCGATTTGGAATTGGGCGTTCAGACGCTCATGAGTCTGATGGAACCAAATTATCTGGAAGGACGCACTGAAGCTGCTGAGAGTATGAGGCGGCTCTTGTTTGCGACAGCATTGGTGGTAGCGCGTGCTGACGGCGAAATATCCAAGGAAGAAATTGAAATCTTCGAGCATTATTTTGGCAAGGGATCGTTTTCCGATTCGTTAGATTTGGACGGACTTGAAGAAGATTTAGATAAGCGGACCGAAAGAGTCAAGGAACATTGTAGCCGTTCCCAAGTGATGCAGGTGGTTCGTGACATGTGCCTAGTGGTGCGAGCTGAGAATCGGGTCGCAGATGTCGAATTACAAATACTCCTGCGTGTCGCCAACGGCCTGGAGGTCTCGGACCAGTTTGTCCGCCAGATGTTGGATGCAGAAGTCGAACCGGATTGAGAAAAGGAGAACAATACGATGGCAATCGATCGAGACGTGTGCCGCGCGAACATCCTGGAATTGATTCGTCGAACGAGCGCCTATTTGCCCGCTGATGCCGAAGGAGTCATTGCACTGCATCGAAGCTTAGAGAATCCGGGCTCAAAATCAGAATTCGCTTTGGAGCTGGTGAGACAAAACATTGGCTTGGCCAAGGCCAGATCGCTTCCCATTTGCCAGGACACTGGCACCATCAACTTCTTTGTGGAAACTCCAGCAGGAGTGGACCAACTGCTCCTGGCCGAGCTGGCTAAGGAGGCCGTGGTGGAAGCGACCGAACGTGGCTATTTACGACAAAATTCCGTAGATAGTGTGACCGGTAAGAATTCAGGAAATAATTTGGGACCAGGTAGCCCTGTTTTTCATTGGGAGCAGACGAACAAACCTCATATCGACATTCGGTTGATCTTGAAAGGTGGTGGGTGCGAAAACATGAGCGCCCAATATAGTCTTCCCACGCAACTTCAAGGGCAACGTGTTGACCGAAACATGGACGGAGTCCGAGCCTGCATTCTGGATTCCGTATGGAAAGCACAAGGTAAAGGTTGTGGGCCGGGATTCTTGGGAGTTTGCATTGGTGGAGATCGAGCCAGTGGCTACGAATTTGCAAAACGGCAGTTGTTGCGAACCGTCGATGATGTGAACCTGGATCCTAAAATGGCCGAATTGGAACAGACGGTCTTGGAGCAAGCAAATACACTCGACATCGGTCCCATGGGGTTCAGTGGAAAACTGACTTTAGCCGGGTGCAAGATTGGCACCATCAATCGACTACCCGCCTCTTTCTTTGTGTCGATTGCCTACATGTGCTGGGCTTACCGCAGACGAGGCGTTGTTTTGGATCTATCCGGACAAGTCTCTGATTGGTTGTATCAGGCCGAAGGTGAATTTTCCGAAGAAGCCCCCGATTTCCAGTTAGATGTACCGGCTGGTGATGTGGTTCGCCTGACCACACCGCTCACAGAACAAGACGTGAAAGGACTGAGGGCAGGGGACATTGTTTTGCTTTCCGGAAACGTGAACACAGCACGTGATGCGGTTCATAAATACCTATTCGATGGCGGTAACGTCGACGGGTTGCAAGATAGCGTCATTTACCACTGTGGACCGGTGGTGATTCAACAGGATGGTGAATACCGAGTCGTGGCCGCAGGACCAACGACTTCCATTCGTGAAGAACCTTACCAAGCTAACATCATCCAACGCTTCGGCATCAAAGCGGTGATCGGTAAAGGTGGTATGGGAGAAAAAACGCGGCAAGCTTGTGAACAACACGGCTGTGTTTACTTACACGGGATCGGCGGGGCTGCGCAAGTGTACGCCCAATGCATCCAAAAGGTGTTGGGGGTTAGCTTGGAGGAATTTGGCAGCCCAGAAGCTGTTTGGCAGCTGGAAGTGAAGGACTTTCCGGCAGTCGTCACTATGGATGCCCACGGTCGGAGTTTGCATCAGGAAGTGTCACAGCATTCGCAGGAACTACTGACTTCGATTCTTTAAGAAACACCCATCCAACTGAAGCTGCTACGTCGGCCAGAGAAAAAGATATTGCAATCAGCTTGACCGATACAGTAGAGCGAGTCAGCTTGAGCTGGACGCACTACCGGGATCACTAAGTTCAGGATCAGCCCGTCATACCGCCATCAACGACGAGCACTTGCCCGGTTACATAGCTGGCGGCCATACTGCTCAAGTAGAGAACGGCGGCGGCAATTTCTTCAGACTTCCCGAGTCGTTTGGCGGGAATTCGCTTGCCCACTTCTTCCAACACAGCATCACCCAGAGCTGCTGTCATTTCACTTTCGATGAAACCAGGTGCGATGGCGTTGATGGTGACGTTGCGGCCAGCCAATTCTCGTGACAAGCTGCGGGTTAAGCCAATCATGCCAGCCTTGGAGGCGGAATAATTGGTTTGTCCAGGATTGCCCATGAGTCCGGAAACGCTCGTGATGTTGATAATGCGACCATAACGAGCCCGCATCATGAATCGACTGGCAGCCCGTGAAAAGAGAAAAGTTCCCTTGAGATTCGTGTTTATAACATCGTCCCACTCATCGTCACTCATTCTTGGTAACAAGGTGTCTCGAGTGATCCCCGCATTGTTCACCATGATGTCGACACGTTCCCACTTTTCGGCCACACCATCGACTAGGTTGTCGACGTCGGCACGATTCGTCACATCACAGGAAATCGCTTCGGCGACTCCATCTGCAGCGGTTATTTCCTCGACGGTTTCTGCAAGTTTTTCTGCGTTACGTGCGACACAAGCCACTCGGGCGCCGTTCGCTGCCAGGCAGGTCGCAATCGCCCGTCCCAGGCCTTGAGATGCCCCCGTAACGATGGCACTTTGACCACTTAAGTCGACCGACAATGTGTTTTCAGGTTTAAACGCCATGATTTTAATCCAAGACAGTTTCGCAAGGAATCTTTCGTTCGATACGACGTAGTAATCCGCGGAGAACGCGACCAGGTCCAACTTCATAAAATTGTGACACACCCATGCCAAGCAATTCACGCATGCTGTCTTCCCATCGGACGGGCGAAACAATTTGTGAAATCAACAACTCATTGATTTTCTCTGGATCGTCGTGGGCTTGAGCATCGACGTTGGAGACCACAGGAATTCTAGGACGCGACAAAGTCGCTCCGGAGAGGGCGATTTGCATGGGTTCGATGGCAGGTTCCATCAAGCCTGTGTGGAAAGCACCAGCCACGGCAAGTGGTACCACCCGCATGGCTCCGGCTTCCTGGGCCAGTTCGACCATACGTTCGCAGGAATGGTTGGACCCGGAAACGGCGATGTTACCTGGACAGAGCAGATTAGCGACCTGTAACGTTTCTCCGTCGAGACGAGCTTCATCACATAGTGATTCAACAACGTCTCTGTCTAATCCTAACACGCTGACCATGGCGCTTGGTGATGCATCCGAGGCGTCTTGCATCGCCTGCCCACGACGTTGGACGAGTTGCAAACCGGTTTCAAAGTCCATCACCCCAGCAAACGCCAGTGCGGTATATTCTCCCAAACTGAGTCCTGCCGTGGCGGCGCATTGATCAACGACATCAGGTTCTCGGTCACGGAGAGCTTCCACCGCCGCCAAGCTGGTCACATAAAGCGCCGGTTGGCTAATGACCGTAGAATCAAGCTCTTCTTGAGGGCCTTCAAAACACAGCTTGGCCAAGTCATAACCGAGCAGCGCATTGGCCCGGTCGTACAATTCTCTGGCAGCCGGAAGCGACTCGGCGAGCTGACGCCCCATACCGGCGATCTGGGCCCCCTGACCGGGGAAAAGAAACGCGATCTTGCTCAAAACGATCTACGATTCCTGTGGTTCAACCACGACTCGCCCCATGTAATGTCCGCAATTCGGGCAGATGACGTGCGTTGGCACGGCCGTACTGCACTTCGGGCAAGATGTCAGCTGTGCTGGCTTTTTGGAGTCGTGGGACCGCCGCTTTCCCGTCCTGGAATTCGAATGTTTACGTTTGGGGACTGCCATGGTTCAATCTGAATGTTGGGTTAGGGTGGAGCTTTCTTTGGCCGTGCGCTGTGCGGGCCAACAGGCTGCCCCACGATTCAACTAACACTGTTAGGACTCAACAATACACTATTTTACTCAATCGGACCTATCTGCAACGATCGTGGCATGCATCGACCGGGTGCATCGTTCCTGAGCAGGGTAGTCCTGCATCGTAGAGTTGCCGCGACCAACTGTCAAGCCGGGCTACCATCGGACCCTAAAACAGCGGCTGTTGAGGCCGTTTTTCGTTGGCTGGCTCAGGTGGTGGGGTATTCAGATGCTGGTATGCTCGGGAAGTGACCACACGGCCCCGAGTCGTACGAACAACCAGTTCACTCCTCAATAAATACGGTTCCACTTCGTCCGACAAAGTGTCCGGCGGCACGTTCATCGTGTGCGCAATGGCCTCGACACCGGCAGGTCCACCGCCAAAAACCCGAATGATTGTGTCGAGATACTTCCGGTCTTGCTGGTCCAATCCCAAGTCGTCAACACCTGCCATCTCCAAGGCGGCCAGGGCGAGCTCGCTGGTAATGTTCCCATCCGCCTTCGTTGTGACAAAATCCCTTACCCAACGGAGGTGATTATTGGCCACGCGCGGAGTCCCTCGGCTGCGGGAGGCAATCTCTTCAGCAGCTGTGGGATGGAGCTCGACCTGAAGTTTCACGGCATTCCGGCGCACGATTTCGGAAAGTTCCTCAATTGAGTAAAAATCGAGGTGTTCGCGTATTTGAAAGCGATCTCGCAAGGGTGCCGAAAGCGTTCCGCTACGTGTGGTGGCCCCGATCAAAGTGAACGGTTTCAGCCAAAGGTTGAGCGTGCGTGCATGGGTACCTTCACCGTGAACAATGTCCACCCGAAAATCTTCCATCGCTGTATACAGGTATTCTTCGACTGCGATTGGCAAGCGATGTATCTCGTCGACAAATAACACCGAACGTTCGTCGGCATTGGTAAGATACGGCACCAGATCTTTGGGAGCTTTTAATGCGGCTCCGCTGGTCAATTGGACATGGACGTTCAGCTCGCGAGGGATACACATTGCAAACGTCGTTTTGCCTAAACCGGGAGGACCATCGAACAGGATATGCCCCAAGGGTTCGTCCCGCTTGCCGGCAGCTTCGACAGCAATTTGCAAGCGGTCATAGACGTCCTGTTGTCCTACCATATCTTGCATCCGTTGCGGACGAAGGTCGCGGTCACCTTCGTTGTCGGCACGATTGTTATCGGCACGATTATTGTCGGCAACATTGTCGTCGACAACATCGTGGTCATCTTGATGGATGATAGGCTCGCGCGTCATCGTGAATCTTCGCTACTTTCCATGATTGTACTGATAAACGGCCTGAATGAGGGTTTCTGCATCCTTGAACTTGGTTTTTGCCTCCAAAGTCCCATCCAATAATTTCCGGGCATCTATATCGGAGTGACCAAGGCTTCGTAAGATGTCGAACACTTCGTTCACCACGTCACGTTCGACTTGGGAATCAAAATCGCTTTCGTGTGTGATCAGCAAGGCAAACTTGGGAACCTTACGACGCAGCTTGGCGATGATTCGTTCTGCAGTAGCTGGTCCGATGCCGGGTAGCGCTGACAGTCCTTTCACATCTTTTTCTTCGATCGTTGCTGCCACTTCTTGTACCGGTCGAATCATAGCGCGTAATGCTTTGCTGACTCCCACGCCATCGACCGAACAGAACAACTCAAAAAACTCGCGTTCGACTTCATTAGAAAATCCTACCAGACGCGGAGTCAAACGGCCGTGAGCTGGGTTGCCTTCCATATAGTGGACCGTATGCAGAGAGACAGACTTGCCAACACTTCCTTGCAATTGGCGACGAACGAACTCCGGAATGCGCACCACATATTCAAAGGGTTCCACATCTAACGTCAAATGAGTTTCGCCAACGGCCAGTAATTTGCCAGAGATTTTTGAAATCAAGCTTCACGCTCCGTGTGATCGTTTTCCGTTACATGAGTGACTGGACAACGACGGCCAAGATTCCGTAACCGGAAATCCTTCCCTACGTTGACCACCGCTGGTGGGATGGGAAAAGGTTCACCGAACCTGGAGGACGTAGATAGGATACCGCGTTTGGCGAAAAACGTCGAGACGCATACCTAGCTGGGTTCCAGGCAGGATATCTCCTCGAGAAACCTCCGTTAACGGGGAAACTCCAATTTCTCCCAAAACGGATGTTGGCGGTCACCTCGTGTACGGACATCCTCCAACAGCACTTCCAACGACGGGCCTGCGTCTCTCAGCTTGGAGTACGTTTTCCCTCTGAAGGTCACAGAAATCGGCTGGCTAAAATCAATGTTATCGGGTGACAACCAAATGGTGACACGGCCGGCTCCCGTCTTGATTCGCAAATGATTCGTACCTCGTTGGGAGCCTGATGTGACGATCGGACGTACACCATTTTTGGGAGGCCAACGAACGGGAACGACCAAAGCCTTCGGCGGGATCTGGTCGATCTCGACCCACCATCCAAAGTTGTCGAAAGATCGCATCGAATAGAACTCAAATTCTTCGGGAGAAAAGTCTCGACGCTGCAGTGACATCCATTCGAAGATGCGTTGAATTTCGTCTTGAAAGTGTTCGTGCCCGCGTCCGATGTACTGAGTAATTAACACGTCAAAATTTTGTTTCGTCAGATAGCGATCAAAGTCGCGAATATTGCGTTCCAAGCGATTTCTGTCCAACTCGCCGGTGACGAAGTACATGGGTAGCCGTCGACCGTTTTTCCAATATCGCGACACGTACTTGTCCGACGTGGCAACAATAGGAATGACTCCCGCCCACAAATCTGGATGCGCCAAACCGATATCCCAGGCTGCGTCGCCCCCCATCGAATGGCCGCTCAGGAAAACTCGATCGGTGTCGATCGAAAAACGCTTACACGCATCACGAAGGGCGAACAATACAGCCGCATGTTCGCGACCCGAGTATTCGTATTTCGATTGGTACTTTCCGGTCCAATCAGGTGCAATCACAATGTAACCGTGACGAGTTGCCTGTCCTTGTCGTCTGCCAGTTTGTTCGTGATAGCCTCCAGCCCACCAATCAATCTGGTGTTTCGCTGTGGTACTGGCCGAGTGAAGCGTTAAAACGGCTGGATAACGACGAGTCGGATTGTATTCAGGCGGCAACTGAACGTGATAGCGTATGTCAGCGTGCCCGATAAGACCCGGTACATTCAAAGTCTGTAGACGGGGTGGGTGGTCGTTGGTAGTGGCCTCAGCGTTTTCGGATTCTGCCTTCTCTTCCTGCTGAAGAGGAGGCGCCATGTGCGCAATAATGCGTGCGACGTGCGCTGGCGTGCCACCTTCCAGGCTGCGTATTTGATCAAGGATCTCCTTCCGCTCAGCCGCTTCTGTAGAACGCAGGTATTGGATCACCAAATCGCGAACTTCGTACAAAGAGACTGCAACAGACAGATTCTGAACATTGGCCGCACTGCCAGCCACCCAGGCACTGATACCTATTGCCAATTTTTGTTCCGGAGCCAGTGCCTTGTCATCAGCAAAACGCAAGTAGCTATTAAATCGTGGTAATGTATTCATATCCAAGCTGGTAGCGATTTCTGCCCGAATCAGTTTCAGGCCCTCCTGAACTGCCGGATCTTCGATCTGCTTTGTATGACCATCTAACAGATTCAAGACACGTTCGGCCTCTGCACGCTTGGTAGTAAAATCATCCAGTAACTGCTGGACTCGAAGCAACGTTTCCTGTGCCACTTGTTCGTCGGGAAAATTGGATAACAGATTCCACACTAGCTCGTATTGACCTGCCCGTTGGCGACGTTGGATTTCTCGAATTGCCTGGACCGCACTCAACTGACGCAGTGCACGTTCTTCCTTTTTCAGCTCGTGTAACTCAGGAAATTCACGGATGGCAGCTTGTAACTCAGCTCGAGCATCTTCGTAGCGTTCGGCTTGAGTATAGAACCGCACGATCCGTAGCCGGTCATTTACGGCGTTAGCATCTAGGTGCTGCATCAGGATGGCGGTCAAAACGTCCTTCGGAAGGGATGTCGTGGCCATTCGCATGTCCCAGACGATAGGCTGAGCAGCGATCAACCCTTCGACTTTGGTCCATCGCGGAGTGATTTCCGTGATCCCCTGGATGATATCCACACGTCCCCGACCCTGGACATTCATAGAAAAAATACGCCGGCCGAACCTGTCAAACGGTGTGACTCCAAGAATGGATCCGACCGAACCGACTGCTTTTCCCGATTGAGCTACCCGCTGGTCGATGCGAAAACGTTCCACAGCCTGCGGCACCGATTCCGACAGATCCGCCACCTGGTAGCTGCAAAAATAGGTCCGCCGAATGTCGTCGGTTACAAACCCGATCAAACGCAAATTGGCGTTGGTTCCGTTCGATTGCTTTTCGAACGGATTTTGTAACATGCTTGAAAGCTTACCCGCTCGTCCTTCTAGGACTCGGCCATTTTCCAACTTGACCACCGCTCCATAGGAAGACGGTGCATTGGGCCACACGAAAACCAAACATGCGAGCGCTAGCGGAATACTGGCAGAAACGGATTTCCAAGACAGCAAGCTGAGCCAGTGGATCCTGATCCGTGGGAGCAGCGTCACAGAACGCCTCCAAATTCAATGCCACAAACACTCTCGTGCCTGCCGGCGGGCGACGGATGAAGTTTCCCCTCTATCTCTTCATTGTCGTTGAACTGGTTTTCCCGTCAACTTCGCGGATCAGTACCTTGACGCTCAAGACGATATTTCCGGCTGTGACGGCCAGATTCATCACAGGAATCGAATCAAGCCATTGACAACAGGCCACTAAACGCAAAAATAGGGTGGCTGGGGTAAATATAAGGGATGTATCTGTGATTTCGCGCAATGTATTAGCTTTTCTGGTCTATGGGATGCCGGCGTTGATCGTGGCATTTGCCGTTTTGATGGGAGCTGAGTCTTTAGCCCATGGTGCGGCGGACGCGACGGCCGCCCGAGTACTTTGGTGGGCCGCCATGAGCTGTTTAATGGGACTGGCCGTCGACATGTTGCTCTTGGTGATCGTGCTTGGCGTCGAATCTCTCTCGCGACGCTCGGGCTCCCCAGATGTGGACGATTCTTGAAGTCCACCCCCGATCGGCTCATATTGGTAGTAAGCGACTTCCTTTGTGGGGGGGGTAACCGAAAGCTCAAAGTTCGAACTGTTTATTCTGGCGCTATCAGATGACGCATGCCTATACGATTTCCCTGTCCTGAATGTCGACGCAAGTTGAAGGCACAGCGCGCTGCTGCGGGTAGCCAACTGAGTTGTCCCGCATGCGGCCACCAGATCACGGTACCCGTGCTCGCATCTGCCGATGCAACCCAGCCAATGCGAAATGTCGTGCGTGCCGCAGAACATGAGCAACTCGCTCCCAGCTATGGCCAGTACGTCGTCTACGAAGATGAAGAAGTGGACTTTGAGACTGGAGAGGTTACCCAGCTAACAGCGATCGATTGGGAACAGGACCATTGCGTTACGGTGCCACGTCATGTGATCTATGTGCAGGGTGCCTTGTTAGGCACCGTGTCGCTGGTCGGATTTATGCTGGGGTTACTCTGTGGTTCATCATTCGATCGTCCGGCCAGCGAGCAGACCGCGCAGCGGGGCATTTTTGGAAGCATCACCTATGTCGCCGAAACTAGTGAAAAACAGCCCGATATCGGGGCCGTCATTCTAGTGCTCCCCGCGGACAAGCGACCCGACGAAAAGATTCCACCGATCACATTAAGACCCGATCAGCCGCCACCACCCGGCAACCATCCCAGTCGGACACATATCGCTTCTTGGGGAGGTTACTTTGTGAGAGCGGATGCAAATGGAAAGTACCGAATTCCGGGGATACCTCCTGGTCCGTACTTTACGTTGTTTCTTTCGGGCAATGCCAAACGGGAATCAGATAAGCGATCACGTGGTACAGACTTGGCGGAAATCGGGCGTTACATTTTGTCACCGACCGATCTGGTTGGCGACTTCCAGTATCGGTGGCAGCGGCGGGAACTAGCGGGAGAACACCAATGGGACGTACATTTTGGTGCCGATCTCGTATCTCGTTAGATCCGTCTCGGATCAATTTTCGTCCAGGTATTCCACAGAACACAAAGTCAGGCCGCAAAATTGTGTCATGCTGCATGACATTTCAATTTGCGTGAATGGGTGCTGGGGTTGTTGACGCCAGAAATGCGTGTCGTCTGACTAGCCAGGTGATGATCGTCCCCTGGACGGTCCTCTCATCGCGACGCGTGCCATTGAGTGACTGGGCCGATTACGAGGCTCGACTAGTTGTTATGCGATGACTTCGCGCCGCCGGTTCACATAATCCCAAACGACATAACGGTCGAGGTCGTTACCGGCCGTAAAAAACACACGTCCCTGAGTCGACTCGGCAACCCGGTATGCAAAGCGTATATCTTCCTCGGACTGAGACCAGCTAGGTATCAGGAAAAGATTGATCGTAATGTTTTCTCGCTGACAGAGAAAAGCCTCGCGCATGGTCGCTTCCTCGGTAAGAGGATGTGGAGGATAGAGAAGGTAAAGTTCTTGACCATCGAAATGTGCGGTGGGCAATCCATCTGTGATCAGGATGATTTGCCGGTTCAACGTGTCTTGAGAGTTCAAGTGCTGCCTGGCAAGCTGCAAACTATGTTGGATGTTGGTGAAGTGAGGGTAGATCTCTAACTCGCTCACGTCAGGTTCGCTCATATCGACTCGAAACTGCACGACGGGATCATGAATCAACACTGGCTTGGGTAACAGATTGACGATTTCACCCGGACGCACTTGCTTGGCGAACGTGTACATTTCAATGAATTGCAAGTAGTCGCCCGGATATTCGCTGCGGATGAGACCTTCCAGGGCGAGCGCCATCCGTTTGACATTGATGTATTGTCCGTCGTAGCGCATGGAACCGCTCATGTCCATCACCACCACCGTGGCACATTTCGGGTTGTTACGCGTACGATGGACAACAATGTCATCAGGTTGCAGACGAACTGGAATTCCAGGCCCGGATCGCAATAGTGAGTTGACGAACGATTGCGGGATGTCCATGTGGGTTAGCGAGTCGCCAAATTCGTAAGGCTTGGTTTGCTGCATTTCAACGGCGCCATCGCCAACCACGACCTGTTGATGGCGTCCTGATCGAGAAGCCTGTAAATTGCTGAATATCTTTTCCAGAAGACGTCCTTGAAACAATCGGTAAGCCTTGGGAGTAAGTTGAAAAACGCCTTTTTCCAAGTCCAGGCCCTGTCTTTCAGCTAATTCGCGAAGCTGGTCTTCCACCATCTGACGCAAGGCTTCCAGCTGAGCCAGATCGTCTGGTTCCGTGAACTCCGACAAAGCTTCCATGTCGATGACAGCAATTTGTGCCGTTTCACGTGCTTCTTCCAATTGCTTGAGTAACTCGTCGATCTGCTCTAATTCTTGCTTGACTGCCAAGGCCTGCTCGACAGTCAAGCCAGTGTGTCCCTGGAACTGGTACTTGGAAACAAGCTCTTCGATTTCGTATTTTTCGCCTAGCCGCTCAATTAGCTGAACCAACCGGCGCGCAAATGGTGCAGTGTCGTCATCCACGGCATACCAAAGTCGTTCCAGGTCATAGATCTGCTGTTCGCGAACGGCTTGGTTGAATAGATTGCGAAATTTGCTTGGCGGCTGAGTCCGTTTGGCCTGCCGCTCAAAGGCGCGCCGAACCTTGCGATGCACGGATTGCGTTTCGTAGGTATTGAGGATCTTTTGCTTTCGCTCCAACAAAAGTGCTATCAGGGCATCGAGGCTCGGTCCCAGACCGGCAATTTGACTGGGGTCCAAACGCACCGCTTTCGCCAGCTCCTCCTTCGTTAATCGACGTTGGTTGCCAAACATGAGCATGTGCTCAAGCACAGGCGAAACGATATCGGGAGGCGGCTGGGTAGGACTCGGGAACCGCTGAGGGTCGTACTTTTGATACGTATGGATGATTCCGCCGAGTCGTTGTGGGATTCGCATGGCAGCAGATCGCTCAAAAATGTCAAGAATTTACACAAGGTAAGGTATCTTTTCAGTCGATGACGACCTTACGGATTATAACCAAGGTTGCCACGCTTGCGCTAGCAGGCCAGGTCACGATGGAAGAAGCTGTCACCAACCCCGAGATTGCCGAGATTGCCGGCCAGTGGTGCGAAACGATGCTGATATGGATTGGTTTCGGCACCCTTACAGGCCTGTGTGCCAAAGCTATCATGCCGGGCCGGGATCCGGGCGGAGCCGTCACGACGTTGGGAATGGGCATCGCCGGCACCATCATTGGGTGCGGCTTGTTGGCTTATTTCCAAGGGACCAAAGTCACTCCGATTAGCCCTTGGGGATTTATGCTCGGAACGGCAGGCGCCTTTGTGCTGCTTTTCTTTTACCGCTTTCTGGGTGGTTACTGGTTTGTCGAAGGAGACGAGGGATTGGTCGGAGGCCAATCTGGGCGTATACGCCGATCCCGCCGGCGGCGTCGATCCAGCTACGTGGAATGACTGGAACTTTACAGTTCAAATTCATACAGCAGTTTGCCATGTTCCTGTGATCTTGAGATGTGATCTAACGAGTAGAGTCCCGCCAAGATAAATTCGACACAAGATGCCCGCACCGCTTCGTCCTCTGCCGCATTGACTTCGAATGCTTTGTCCCACACGGCAGGCACTCGTTGAAGCCGTTGCGCATAGTCCGACGAAGGTAGCATGTCCCCTACTTCGATCCGCACGCCACGGCTGAAAATTTCACTGATTTCGTCCAGTCCATGTCGATCGACATATTCAGAAAAAACGATCTGGATCGCCTCCGCGATGACCGCTTCCAGGACTTGAGTTTCCGTCATCTGATGGCTGCCCATCAGGTCCAGTTCAAGTTTCCCGAGGGACGAAGACGCTAAATGTCCCAGATCACTGATGCGTGGAACCGCAGGACCTTCGTTTAATAGCACAGCACGCTGTCGAGCGCTGGCAATCATGGTGCGATAGTTGGCAATGCTAAAGCGAGCGCTGACGCCTGACTGGTGATCCACAAATTTGGATTGCCGAGCACAAATCGTTATTTGTTCGACAATCTCCCGCATGAAGTAGGGAACAACGACCGGATACTCTCCCCCCAAATCCATCTCTGCTTCTTGTTGAGTAATCTGAACTCCCAATTCTCGTTCACGCGGATAGTGAGTATGTATCGTGCTGCCGATGCGATCTTTCAACTGCGGGATGACTTTACCGCTACGGTTGTAAGTCGATGGATTGGCGGAAAAGAGAATGAGCACATCGATGTCGAATTGCACGGGATAGCCGCGGATCTGCACATCTCGTTCTTCCAAAATATTGAACAGTCCGACCTGAACGAGTTCATCCAGTTCGGGTAGTTCGTTGATCGCAAAGACGCCACGATGCATGCGTGGGATGAGACCAAAGTGCAGTGCCTCTTCGGTAGACATACTCACCCCGCCAGCCAGTTTGGCCGGATCGATTTCACCGATAATGTCTGCAAATTTGGTTCCTGGAGCCAGACGTTCGGCATAACGTTGCTCACGCGACCACCAGGCGATGGGGACTTTTTCGGGAGAGGTCGAGTCGAGAAACCGTTTTGCAACCGAACTGATGGG
>JAKVBZ010000018.1:0-34121 GCA_022448645.1 Pirellulaceae bacterium | reverse complement strand
CGCAGAGGGTCTTCATGAAATGGAGCTTCTGAGATATCCAGGTACGGGATAGCATCGTCGAGGAAGCGAATAAGATTTCGCATCAGCCGACTTTTAGCTTGTCCCTTTTCTCCGAGGAACAACATGTCGTGCCCGGCCAGCAACGCCAGATTGATTTCTGGAATGACGGTATCGTCGTACCCGAGGACACCAGGAAATAGATCTTCTTTCGAGCCCAACATGCGCAAGAAATTGTCTTGAATTTCCTGCTTGACACTCTTTGACTGCCAGCCACTTTCCTGTAGATCGGCCAGGGTTTTAGGTCGGTGTGTGCGGTTCATGAATTACTCGTCCGTCACACAGCCTTCTGAAGCCGATTTGACGTTCTTGATGTACTTGTAAAGTGTGCCTCGTGTCGCCTTGTAGGCTGGTTCCTGCCAACGCGTGCGCCGTTCCGCGAGCTGTTCATCCGACAGGTCGACGTCGATACGATTAGATTCGGCATCAATGGTGATGGAGTCACCTGTTTCGACCAGGGCAAGAGGGCCTCCGACCTGTGCTTCGGGTGTGATGTGGCCTACGATGAATCCATGAGAACCTCCTGAGAAACGCCCATCCGTCATCAGTGCGACGTCACTTCCCAATCCAGCTCCCATGATGGCGGATGTGGGTGTGAGCATTTCAGGCATGCCGGGTCCTCCTTTAGGTCCTTCATAGCGAATAATGACAACGTCTCCCTTAAGGATTTCTTTGCGCTCGAGTGCGGCCAGCATTTCTTCTTCGGAATCAAAGACGTTCGCCCTACCGGAAAACTGTAATCCTTCTTTTCCGGTGATCTTGGCGACAGCCCCTTCGGGCGCAAGGTTACCTCGTAAAATCTGCAAATGGCCTGAGCTTTTAATCGGGTGACTTACCGGATGAAGAATGTCTTGATCTTCTTTTAACCCTGGCAGAGCATCGACGTTTTCTGCCAATGTTTTTCCAGTGACTGTCATACAATTTCCGATCAAAAACCCTTCTTCCAGCAAGAATTTCATGACCGCTGGCGTCCCGCCGACTGCATGCAAATCTTCTTGCACGTAACGCCCACTTGGTTTCAAGTCAGCCAGATAGGGGACACGGTCGCTCACGCGTTGAAAGTCATCAATGGTGAGATCGATTTCAACTGAACGAGCGATGGCGATCAAATGCAAAACAGCGTTTGTGGAACCGCCTACCGCCATGACGACAGTCATAGCGTTCTCGAAGGAGTCTCGCGTCATAATGTCGCGAGGCTTCAAATCACGTTCGATCAACAGACGGATGGCGTCACCAGCGCGAAGGCATTCTTCCTGCTTTTCGGGGTACTCAGCCGGAATCGACGCGCTGTACGGGAGCGACATGCCGAGTGCTTCGATAGCGGACGCCATCGTATTTGCCGTGTACATGCCGCCGCACGCTCCAGGTCCCGGGCACGACTTCTGAACAATCTCTTTACGCTGAGATTCATCGATCGATCCAGCCAAAAACTGACCATAGCATTGGAAAGCGGAGACAATGTCCAGCTTTTCTCCGTTCAACTTTCCGGGCCGAATCGTACCTCCGTACACCATCAATGCCGGTCGGTTGAGCCTCCCCATGGCCATCACACAACCCGGCATGTTTTTGTCGCATCCAGGTAACGCAATCAGAGCGTCATACCACTGGCCACCCATGATCGTTTCGATCGAGTCAGCGATCAGATCGCGGGACTGCAACGAAAAGCTCATGCCCGCCGTTCCCATGGATATGCCGTCACTCACTCCCACGGTATTGAATCGCATTCCCACCAGCCCATTCGCAGCAACACCTTCCTTGGTCTTGGCCGCCAAATCTAGTAGGTGCATATTGCACGGATTGCCTTCGTACCAAACGCTCCCAATACCTACTTGCGGTTTGTCCATGTCCGCCTCGGTCATCCCTGTGGCATACAACATGGCTTGAGAAGCACCCTGGCTTTTGGGCTGGGTAATATGACGACTGAACTTATTGAGTGATTCGGACATAATAGGTCAAACGTGCTTGGAATGCTGTCAAGAGGAAACAATTCGGGTGAGTTTGTAAAACTAATTCTAAGTGGAACACGGAATCTCGCAAGGTAGACATCGTAATCGGCCCACCTTGCATCCACCAGTCTGTCGAGGTACAAAATCGAGACTGCGTGTGCAAACGGACACCTGCCTTCTGTTGTGCTGGAATGGCCTGTTCTGACGCGAGGGTATCGCGCTGATGGGATTTTTGTTTTTGGTTACGCTGTCTCTATGACCGTTACTCAATCACACATTCGGTTTATCTATTTCGATCTGGGAAATGTCCTGTTGCATTTCGATCGTGAGATTGCATTTGGCCGATTGGCCGAATTAAGCGAAGTGACCCCCGAACGCGTTCGCGAGATCTTGCAGGACCAGGGACTGCAAGATCGCTATGAAAGAGGCAACATTTCGACGGACGAATTCCATCAGGAATACTCTGCCGCCGTCGGGAAGCAGCTAGAGCGCGACTCGATGCTGGAAGCGGGCAACGCCATGTTTCGTGCCAACGTCCCTCTCATCCCTGTTGTCACGCAACTGGTGGCGGCCAACCAGCGACTGGGAATACTCTCTAACACTTGCGAGGCTCATTGGGACTACTGTTGCGATGGCCGATTTGGAATCTTGTCTTCCGCGTTTGAAATAAGCGTACTAAGTTTCCAGGTTGGCGCCATGAAGCCAGATCTGGCCATCTACGAGGCAGCCATTAAGTCTGCAGGAGTCTCACCGGACGAAATATTCTTTACAGATGACCTTACAGAGAACGTTGAAGCTGCCAAGGAGTACGGCATTGACGCCGTCACGTTTACTTCAGTTTCCCAACTCGTGGCCGAACTACGACAGCGCGGTATTCCGTTCGGATATTGATCACCACGCACTGACCGGAATGTCGCTTCGGACGAGTGTCTCCATTCGAGAACGAAGTACTTCACGGTGTTGAGTCCGTCACCGTTTCCTTCTCTTTCACGCCACATGCGCCCGGCGGATTCCAGGTATCTCAGGGAAGTGTTCCACGCGTGCCTGCCGATCAAGCACTGAACTGTTCCAGGGGTCGATGCGCCGAAACGGCGGTGATTCCAAAGGGTCGCTCAAATGAGACCGGTAGACTTGGCAGGCGCGATTCAGCATAGCAGCAGCAAAGGAGAAAGTGCTGTTGGGAATGGCAAGCACCTGTGCTCGCGTCAGCACATAAAAATCCGTGAAATAGGGTGCTTGAGGCAGGCAAACTTTCAAATCACGCGACGTCCAGGGATGAAAGTCCGAAAAATCTTGAAGGATCTTGTCGGGCTCATCACTCGCCACATACAGCACAGGATCGTTGAGCGTGGGCCAGACCTGCGTTAGCCAATCTCGATACCATGAAGTGGGGGTGATATAAAACTGGTCCTCACCAAAATCGCCACGGCGCACGTGCAAAGCCACCAAAGTTCGGCCCGCCTTCGCCAACGGCTGAAATCCTTGAATAAGCTTCGAATGCAAACGTGGATGAGGGGTCAAGACCTCCCGAATGTACTCTTGATAAGGTGCATAATGACTGGTGTGCAATTGAAAGTAGCCAACCAAATCGACATTGGTGATTGCTTGAGGCTGCTTCAACAATGTGACAGCATCCGATTCGGCACATCTTGGAAAATGGGTAGACAGCAATGGATCATTACAGTCAAACAGTTGATGACCGGGCCAGTGCGGTGTTTCTGAGCGCAAGCCATTTTTAGCCGCATAACACTTAAGAAACATATACTGAAACAGCCAGTTGCCAAACCGGCCCAATCGTCCTAACTGCCTCAGCGAAACCGTTGCCTGTCCGTTCGTCCTGTTTCGATCGGCATCCAACCACGCGTCTAGTTCCCGTCGACGATAGTCCCACCAGTGAATCGTTTTCTCACGACGTTTTCCCCAATACCTTGCCAACATCTGGTTGGTGTCCTTTTAACGTAGACGGCTCAACGACCGTAACATGTCTCGATCCAACCTTTCCAGATCGTGACCAAAGGCTGCTCGAAAGTCGTCTAACCTCTTGACTGGTGAGTCTTCGATGAGTGCTTTTTTTTGTGACACGGTCCTTAAGTATTCGACAAACGGTTTTGGTTTCTTGCGAATCAAATAGAAGACCAGTGCCCATGATTCCGGGTAGGCCTGCGCCATCTCATCGGTTCTGGCAAAGCGTTGATCATCCTGCAATAAAGCTTGTAAGGCTTCCTCAGGTCGTTTCGACATTCCTTGTCGAAACTCATGCAAGCGCACATAATTCACGCCACCGATGTTTCGCCAGCCTCTCGAACTTCTGAGATCGGGAGTCTCGAAATACATGGCGATGCCTTCGCTAAGCCACAAAGGGATGTCGGCAAACCGTTCGTGCACTCCACAGTTAAAAGCGATTTGATGTGTGGCCTCATGAACAACCGTAGCGACGGTTCGCTCCATTTCAGGAGCCGCTAAGGCGAAGTTGAGTTCTCGGGCCGTCAACTCACGCTTGTACCGCGCGCGAAAAGCCTCGATGCCCGTCAAGTCGTACATGGTGACTCGGTTCGTGGTGAGGCTGTAGTATCCAATGATCGATTGAACCGCATCGCCCAATTCACCTTCCGAGTAGTCTTGAAAGGATGTTTGATCGCGAAAGACAACGGCAACCAATGGAAATTCTGGATCGTGAAGGTCCAAGCCGCGACGCCGCCAATAGTTCTGAAAGGCACGGTACAGCTGTTCGTACACAGCTCCACACCATTCCGCATACGCCTGAGAAGTGTTGTAGCAGACCACATAATGGGCGGTAACGTGAATTCTAAAGTCATCCGGAAATTCTTCTCGGAGTACTTCTTCGATTTCTTTTCTCGAGTAGGGAGAAAACGTTGCATCGTCAGTAGAACGTTCGAGTATCTCAGTGGGTTGGATGGCCCACACAAAACCGTCACGCGTTTGCAGCAAAATGCCGCCGTCGCGAGCCTCGGTGATGATTCGTCCCGACAGGAACCTCTTCTGACTTTCCGAATCCCGTTGGATCACGACGTTCTCGATGCCACATGCGACCGTTGGAATCGCAACAAGCAGGAATATCCAGGAGCGGCAATGCATCGATCGAATTCCACAAAAGTGTCGGGATACGAGCCAAGCTTGAACTTTGATTCGCAGCACCCCCCAGAACTTCATTGTGCCTGGATGGCGCCGCAAAAACCATAGCCAAACCGGCGTTCGGTGTCTACAGGAAAGGCCCCTCAGATCGACGTGTTACGATGTGGGCCGCCGCACAGACTGACAGCAGATAGAGAGAAATGAGCGCCAGGCAGATGCCGGCCACCTTGTCTTCGACTCCATAGTGCAAGAGCCCAAAAATGCGAATGGAAAGCATGTCCACACCTGGAGGAATCGTCAGCATCACGGCACTCACATCCCCCAATCCAACCGCCAGCGCGATGAACCAAGCCACAACCAATGCAGCACGTCGCTGAGGCAGCGCTACCCACAGCAGGCTTCGCCAGATTCTGGCTCCATCGACCCGACTGGCATCCCACATCGCTGTCGGCAGACTTTGAAAGGCATGCCACATGATGAGTGCACACCACGGGAGTCCTCGGATGGTTAATGCAACACAAGGAGCAAAGATGGTTTGATCGAATAGCCACACGTATGCCGCCGCGTCAGAAGCACCACGCAGCCAGACAATGGTTTGACCGATCAAAGGTCCGGGAAGTGACAAACAGATGGCCATGACGGCAACGAACATCCATCGAGTGCCAGGTCGGATTTTTGCGAGCCATGCCAACACGACTGCTAACGACAATGAACAAAATGCCGCAAGGCTCGTGATCGTTCCCGACCACGCAAAATCCCAGGCATATTCCCATCGCATTGGATTGGGCAAGCCTATCGCACTAGCAATCGTTTTTAGGCACTTCGCAAACGACCAGGTGCGCAAACGTGCAATATCAGTTTGGACGACGTCCACACCAGCTTTATAAATGAGACTGGCTATAGGAATGCCGACGATCAATAGCAATACGCACAGCGTGATCGCTGTGGCCAGCCACCGCCACTTTCCCAGATGGATCACCCGAGGAGCACGGTGAGGAACTTCCCAGTTAACCGGAACCAACCAGTCACACAATTTCCACGCGGCGATGGCTGACAGGATGAATAGAGCCAAGGCTGGTAACAGGCTCCATTCCGCTTCTAGGCTCGATTGACCTAGATAGTAGCCCTGGTAAAGATCTTCCGCGAGCGTCCGAACTCGGAAGAGGTCCGTTGCCGTGATTTCTCCCGCCGTATTGACCACGATCCACAGGCTGGCAGCGAGCATGCCAGGCAATGCATTTCGCAGCGTGACGTGCAGCACCACCCGCCAGGCAGCAGCGTCCAACAGAGTAGCCTCCTCCAATGCTGGGGACACCCACAACAGGCTGGCTCCGACCATGATCACCACCCAGGGCACCGCTGACATGGCATGCACCCAGATGGCCCCGCGCCAGTTGTCGATCAGTGGCCCTGCCGACACGTCATTTTGGGCCAACGTCCACCAACCTTGCTCTCCGAATCCAGCCCGCCAACCGGCACATTGCAGGTATAACGGGATGAGCATCAGGCTCCCGCACAGCAGCAACCAAGCCACACGACCTGGAAGATCGCTGCGCAGCAACAGCACAGCCAAAATTGTTCCGAGCGGTAAGCTTATGGCACAGGTCGCTGCTGCAAGTTTGACCGAGTTTAGCGCCAATCCGTACTGACGTTCATTGCTCAACAAGACCACCAAAGCGATCATTGCTGCGGCTGCCGCAACCACCCAGCCGATATGGCTGGAGAAGCGCGAACGGTTCCGTTCTCGGAGATCGTGTGGAACCTGCTTCATCTGCCCTATCACTTACAGCATGTCCAACGGATCCATGTCGACGGTCCATTGAATCTCGGCGGGAGGTTTTACTTGAGGCGTAAAACCGATAATGACTTGGCGAAGTTCCTCTCGATGTTTTCCTCGCAGCAGCATGTGAAAACGGAACTTGTCCCTCAATTTTGCAAGAGGAGCCGCCGTTGGGCCGAGGATGTCCATGATCATATTCCGATTCGTGGCTTCCTGTTCGGCCAGCTGGCTCAGGTGTTCCGAGAACTGTTGTGCTACGTTTTCCACCGGGCCCCGGATTACCAGCCGCGCCATGGCGGCGTTGGGAGGATAGTTCAGTTCTTCTCGAGTGATGAGTTCTTCATCGGCAAACGAAACATAATCGTGGCGGGAAGCACAATCGATAGCGAAGTGATCGGGCTGAAAAGTTTGTACAAGAACCAGACCTCGTTTGTCACCACGGCCCGTACGTCCCGCAACCTGAGTCACAAGTTGAAACGTGCGTTCACTGGCACGAAAATCGGGGAAATGAAGTGCTGTATCGGCATTGACCACGCCGACTAGCGTTACATTGGGAAAGTCGAGTCCTTTGGCAATCATCTGGGTGCCTACAAGTATTTGTACTTCACCTCGTCGAAATTTGGCCAGTGCTTGTTCATGGCTACCATGCTTACGCATCGCGTCCGAGTCCATTCGCAGGCAGCTGGCTTTGGCAAACCGGCTACGGACTTCGGCTTCTAGTTTCTGTGTCCCCAGGCCACTGAATCGGACAGCCGTCGAGAGGCATGAGGGACACTGAGTAGGAGCTGCAGCGGCATAGTCACAATAATGGCATACGGCTCGCTCACCATCACGATGATGCGTCAGGGCGACTTCACAATGCGGACAACGAGCCACTTCACCACAGGCTCGGCACTGGATGTGAGTGGAAAATCCACGGCGGTTAAGCAATAAGATAACTTGTCCATTCTCTTGCAAGGCCGTGTTTACCGCCTGGCACATGCGGCGACTCAACGCACCTCGACTAAAACGGTCCTGAGCCTCGACTCGCAGATCAACGGTTTGCACATTGGGCAACGGCCTGCGCAGGATGCGGCGAGGCATACTCACCAGCTGGTAATCTCCAGCTTTGGCCCGGTACCAACTTTCCAACGAAGGAGTCGCGGAGCCAAGAACCAACGGAATACTTTCCATGCGAGCCCGTTCAACGGCCACATCGCGTGCGTGATAGCGAGGCACGTTGTCCTGCTTAAATGACGAATCATGCTCTTCATCCAGGATGATTAATCCCAGATGGGGTGTGGGTGCAAAGATCGCACTTCGAGCTCCCACAACCACCTGGATTTCTCCCTTGGCAATCCTCGCCCATTGGCTATGACGTTCCACATGAGACATATGGCTGTGCAGTACCGCAACATGCTCAAACCGCGAGCGAAAACGTTGACACGTTTGAGGTGTCAAACTGATTTCGGGAACCAGGACAATGGCCTGCCGACCAAAGCGAATGACTTCGCGAATCGCCTGAATGTAGACTTCTGTTTTTCCGCTACCTGTGATTCCGTGTAGCAGTACAGTTTGGTGTTGCTGCGCCTGAAGTGCTGAGTGAATGGTGTCCAAAGCCACACGTTGGTCAGAATTCAGCAGCAGGTCTTCTTCGACGGCTGCCTGCACGTCGTCCATATCGAACGAATGGACTCGGCGAGCAAAACCCTCAACCAACCCTTTTTTGCGTAGAGCCTGAATCGGAGCCGTGGTGCACCCCACAGATTCAGCAACTTGCGACTGGGGTACCGGCTGGCCTGACCGGACAAGGAACTGCATCACCTCCAGCTGTTTCTTGGGCAACTTCATTTTGGCTTGGCGTTGCAGTGCATCGGCTGCCAAACGGACGAACGTGACTTCTCGTGTTCCCGCCTGAGCACGGACAGCCATCGGTACAACCGTCTCCAAAACCTGGCCCCAGCTGGCCAGATACTGATCGGCCATCCAGCGGGTCAGGCGCAACATAGCCGGCGATAGGAGCGTAGCCTGATCCACGACAGATTGAATGGACTTCAAGCGACGAGAGCCAATTGTCTTGGTTTCCACCTCGACACAGTAGCCAACAACATTGCGATTGCTACGACCGAACGGCACTCGAACTCGACGCCCCGCCTGGATCTGATCACGACACGTTTCAGGAACCAGGTAGTCGAACACCCCAGTCGGTCCCTCAGAGAGAACGACGGTTGCCACCAAATGGTGCCCCGCATCGTCCACTTCCCAGGGAGGTGGATCCACTTCAAACAGATTCTGCTGGTGGCTTGTCAATCTCGCCTCAGATTTCTGCGTCGACCCCGTCGGCAGGAAAAGCGGCCTTCATCAAAACCATCCTTGAATCTTATAGTAAGATCCAACTGGACGTACAGGCTATGGGTGACTCAGAGCATGATATCTTCAAAAATCCAGCTGTTATTCCTTTGTACTGGCAATTCGTGCCGCAGTCAGATGGCCGAAGGATGGGCCAAGAAACTGCATGGCGATTCGATTAATGTATTTTCAGCTGGCATCGAAAAACACGGCCTAAACCCTCAAGCCGTCCGTGTCATGCAAGAAGCCGGTGTCGACATCAGTACCCACGAATCGAAGACAATCGAGGAGCTTTCGCACGTCTCCTTTGACGTGGTAGTGACGGTATGCAGCCACGCTGACCAGACCTGCCCACCGTTTGTGGGCGCCCCCCACATCATCCACCAAGCATTCGATGACCCACCCAAATTGGCGTTTGGAGCAAGCACAGAACAGGAAATGCTGGAGCCGTATCGTCGTGTGTGCGAGGAAATCAGAAGATTTGTCGTTTCATTGCCTGCAGTCCTCAGCGCTCTTTAGTTCCAATATGCCTTGAACCGGTTCAAGGACTTTTATAGGCAACGTGTTTTCCGCATCCCCGCATCATATATCCGCCGTCCTGTAACAAGTTTGTAGGACGGAGCGAGCCAACGTTTTTATCGACGGAAGTTGGGCGTTTTTTCCTCGGTCGAAAGTGGTGGAGATGCTTAACCCGGGGCCTTTGCCCTGTTCCGGCAACAGCAGACGCGACCTCGGTCGAACCTGCTTTACAGCCATCCAGCATCGAAACTCCAGCGCAACCAGCCCTCTACTGCCGTCCCGACCCCTGGTAAGACATTCATTGGCCCCACTGTGATGATCGACTCAGGCTGCCTCGCTGTTGGGACGTGTCCATTCGCGAATGACGTTCTCGACACGAATATTCAGTTCGTCGAGAGCACGAATGACATCGTTTTGCTCGGTATCCAGACGTTCGAGCAAGCTTGATTCTTCTTGGATGTCGGACATTCGAAAACCGGGGTTTCAAACAGTTAACAGGCGATTCCTGAGTCGCTTCTCCCAAGATCGTCTTGCTAAGCAGCAAACCTCAGGTCCAAAATCAACTTTAGCGACCGACTGACGTATGCCCTCACGGTTATTCCGATTAGGCAAGTTGGGGCTGCCAACAGGCAAATGACCCTCCGAACTGCTTTTTTCGGCGGAAAAACTGACTTGAGTCGGGTAGACATGCTTTCCGAGAAGCCTATATACTCAGTGATTGTCCTCAGTTTTGGCTTTACAATCTGCTCGCCCAGAATGCACAAATCGTATATTTTGGCAGCTCCGGTGGGGTGCTATCACCCCCTACAAACAGCGAGTACTAACTCAACGAAAGGAGAAACGTGGTTAAATTAGTGGTTCGAGATCGTGAAACGATCCAGGAGGCCGTGAGGCGCTTCCGCAAACTAGTGGAGAGAAGCGGAATCAAAAAAGAGATGCGGCGACGAGAACATTACGAAAAACCAAGCGAAACCAAGAGACGGGCTCGGTTACGAGCCGAACGTCGATCTCGCCGTAATCGTATGCTGGCAGGGCGCTAGTACCAAAATCGGCTGTCACACCTCTCTGAAACAGCTTGTAGAATTTCATGATCCATCACGTCCTAAGATGGATCCTGTTCTGTGTGGTGTGGGTTAGCATCTTCTTATGTAAGCTGCGCGAGCAACTGCCCAAGGATATCTAAGTACGCATAAGGTCGATTGGCGGAGATGCTCGGTGCAGGTACAGGTTGAATTCCCGAACTCTTAACTTCAAGAATTCGGACTGTCCGGCCGCCAAGCTCACGAAATGCCTGGGAATGGTACACCCCTGCAGGGTTCTGCTGCTGTCTTTCCCGGCATCCTCTGCCTGCTACAATTGAACAACAAGAATTTACACCGTATCTGTAACTAAATGTTGGGACAGATTTGCCATTCAAAGGATGTCACTATGATTCATCGGCGCGTTGGAAAACTCGGGTACATCTTGCTGGGGATCGCCATCTTGTCCATCGGCTGTGATCCACCAGCACCAGTGACTTCCGACGGAACCAACAGTGAGCATCATCACGGACACGATCATGACCATGGGCATGGCCATCACGAAAAGCTTGGCCCGAATGGAGGACACATCCTCGAATTGGGTGACGAACAATACCACGCTGAATGGGTGCACGACGACGAAGCTGGCAGGGTGGAAGTCATTATGTTGGACGGCGATGCCCAAGAGGAAATTGCCGTGGGCGCGATGGTGGCTACCATCACCGTTGTCGTCGACGGAGAGCAATCCTATGCCTTGGACGCGACGAATGCAGAAAACGGTTTAGCTTCGAGATTCGCGATTGTCGCACCAGATTTGCTGGGAGCACTAACCGTGGGCGAAGGCGTGGAAGCTAAGCTGACAATGGAAATCGATGGGCAAAGGTTCTCTAGCGCTTTCGAGAATCATGATCACCACGGACACGATCATTAGTTCGTGTGAGGGTGACCTCGCGTATGCCCCTGAACCTAGCGTCGGTTCTCAGATTGCCGAAGTCAGACCAAGATTATTGGGGTGCTACGCTTTTCCAGAACCATATGACTTGGAAATGCGTTACGGTTCAAAGCGTCGCCTCGAAAGGAGGGTAGGGCAGGGCGTTCCCAGCTCGGGCCCCAGCCCGAGCTATTCCGCGAGGACGGGGCAGGGCCCTTTCAACCTCTTTAAGACTTCCCCAGGCCCATGTTGGCATCGATCAGGTGTAGTAGTTCTTGACCGGCTGCCATCCGTTTGGCATTTTCCACCACAATACCACAGCGACGCCGAACAGTTTCGTCGGTTTGACCGGAACTGTGAGGCGTCGTAATGAAGTTGGGAAGCTGGTATTCCGGCCGGTCGTGGTCTGCCGGTTCCTCGTCGAACACATCGATTCCCGCACCGGCAATTTTCCCCTCCAGGACGGCTGCCGCCAAAGCGTCTTCGTCTATCAACGCGCCACGTGCTACGTTGATGACAAACGAAGTCGGTTTCATCAAACTCAACCGCCGTGCATCGATAATATGCCGGGTCTCCGGTGTCAGGTGCAAATGCAACGAGAGAAAGTCGCACCGTGCAATCACTTCGTCCGTTTGGTCTGCCATGCCGTAAAAATCTGGTCGCACATCATCTGCAACATCCGTCTCCAAAGGCCGTACATCGATGGCCTCGATCCGCATGCCAAAGGATTTCGCCCGTTTGGCAAGCTGACGAGCACTGGCACCATAGCCGATCATTCCCAACGACATTCCATCCAAAGTACTTCCCAACGGTTCATAAAACACCTTGGAGTTAAAATTGTCTTTGGCCTGATGGTACTTTCTCGTCAGCATCAAAATGAACATCATGGCACATTCAGAAAGTCCGTAGGCGCTGGTAAAACCAGGTGTGTTCGCCAGTTGAATCCCCTTGGATAGGATGTAAGGCACGTCGCAGTGATCAAGGCCTGTGCCAATGACCTGCCAAAATTTAGTATTGACGGCGGTGTCGATGAAGTGTCGAGGCGAACGGCCTCCGAGGTCGACCACCATTTCAACATCGCGTAATTGTTCAGCAGGATCTTTATCGTGATCGAAGTGCGGGCAGTTTAGGGTTTTGTCAAGCTCTCGCAAACACGCACTCGTGTATTCGCTTGGCGCCCAGGGAACGACGATCACATTCGGAAATTCAGAACTCATAGATTTCTCTGACTTTTCAAGAAAAAAGGAAGTACCACAAAATGACAAATGTTCTTAAAGCCGACTAAAACCTTTTACTCACGAGACTGAGGTGTGATTTCTAATTCGAGCCGCTCTTTGTCTCGCTGTACAATGACCTGCACTGCCTGGCCAACTTTAAGGGCTTCGATAGCAAAGGTGTAGTCATAGATGTTTTCGATTTTTTTGCCGGCCAACGACACGATGACATCTCCGCCACGTATACCAGCTTGAGCAGCAGGTCCGTTCTTGGCAACACCCGACAACTTAACTCCTCGTACCTCTTCCGCATAATCAGGGACCGTGCCCAGAAAAGCTCGCAGGTTGGCTCGCCGTTGCCCTTCTTCGGGACGCTCTTGAGCGACGTAATCGGGTGCTTGTTCTCTTAATGTTAACGAACGCGTCACCAAACCCATGAATTGGGCAATCTGAGCCGCACCGTCATAGTTCAGCTTGTCGGGTGTGTCTCGGGGAGTATGGTAGTCGTTGTGCGATCCGGTAAACGCAGACAGAATAGGAACGCCTCGCATGAAGAATACGCTGGCATCCGTCGGAACGTAGCTGTCATTTTGGGCACTGATCGGCAAACCGACCAATGTGTTGCGTTGTTCAATTTCCGACGGCCAGATTGATGACGATCCGACTCCGTGAAGCACAAGATTTTCACCCAGACGCCCAACCATATCTAAATTCATACACGCCGCAATAGCTGGATAAATAGAATCGGAAACGGCATGCGCCGAAGCATGTGCTGTTGGAATGGCATGTTCACGCGTCAAACGTTCATGCAGGTCTTTCACGAAATGGCTGGATCCAAGCAAGCCCAGTTCTTCTCCCGACCAGGCTGCGAACAGAACGTCTCGTGTCATTGACAACTTTCCCTGACGTCGTTGATCGACCAGATAATCCGCGATCTCCAGCATGGCAGCAACGCCCGAAGCATTGTCGTCAGCTCCGAAATGAATCTGATCTCTTTCTTCATCTCGAGCCAAAGAGGAGCTGCTCACTCCTTTTCCGAGATGGTCAATATGTGCTCCGATCAAAATGACTTCATCGCTAGGTGCTTCCCCAGCGATTAAACGCCCCAATACATTTCGACCTGTTTTTTTGATCTGCTCGATGTTGATGGTCACACTCAACGGAGTGTCCAAAGCCACCCCCATCATCGGCTCTCCGGTGTCTAATTCTCGTTGCCACTGTTCCAGATTTCTCTCACTTCCCGAAAGAAGCTGCTCTGCCAACGAATCACTGATGCTGATGACCGGTAGGCTGGAACCGCTGAGGGTTCCGTCGAACCTTAAAGGGATGAGTTTTTCTTTGAACTCGCTTCTTGGGCCGCTAACGACAATCAAACCACGGGCCCCCCTGTCACGGACCAACATGGTCTTGTAACGCAGGCTGGCATACCGAGCCAATTCCTGTCGTCGTTCGGGTGTTATGTCACCAGGAAGATACCGTAGTACCATGACCCACTTGTCTTTCACATCCAGATGCACGAACGAGTCATATTCCTCATGTTCGTCAGTGCCTGGGGCGACAATGCCGTAACCGGCAAACACAACAGGGGCTTCGTCAAAAGTTCCCGTTTGCGAAAAGGCAACAGGTCTCCACTGCTCATTGATCTCCGATTCGCGATCTCCAATCGTCAACCGATTCCCACTACCCAGGTCCACGCCAGACGTAAAATCAAAAACCTGATACCAACCGTCCTCGTCACCTGCCGGTTGCAATTCCAACTGGTCCCAATAGGCCGCCACGTATGCCGTTGCCAGGGACTCCCCTGGAGTACCGGTCAGTCGACCTTCCAATTCAGGTCGGCACAAATAATCAACATGTCGCATAATATCCTGCGCTGCAAAACCTGGCTCAGCCTGTCGCGAGGCATCCTCGGCTGCCTGTTTTGCGTTTTCAGAATGCTGGTCATCGACCGTCGTGTTGGCGTCAGGAGAAGACGTTGTAGAGGAAACTAACCCCAAAGCTTCACGAGCCGCATCGTGATCCCAATCTCCGATGAAGAGGTGCGCTTTCTTATTGGAGGTGCGACTCGACGTCCAAGCCAGTTGGCGCCCGTCCGGAGTAAATACCGGCAAGCCGTCAAAACGATCGGTGGAAGTCACTCGAACCGGAGTCGATTTACCGGCCACGTCCACCAGATACAGCTCAAAATTGCTGAATCCATGCAAGTTTGTGGCAAAAATAAGATACTCCCCCGATGGATGGTAATACGGTGCCCAGGACATCGCTCCCAGTCGAGTTAGTTGCAGTGGGTCCGACCCATCAGTGTTCATCGTCATGACTTCGGCGACGGCACCATTCTCGGCAAAACGTCTCCAACAGACCCGCTCGCCATCTGGCGAAAAGAAAGGACCACCGTCGTAACCCAGCACATTCGTCAAACGACGAACATTCGTACCGTCTGCGTTCATCATATAAATGTCCATCAAGCTGGCTGGATCGTGCTCAAAAAGGGCCTGCTCTTCATCCGTCAAGGTTTCGGCATAGGCGCGTCGGTTCGAAGAAAAGACGATCTGGCTGCCATCCGGTGAGCAAGACGCTTCCGCATCGTAGCCCAGTTCATGAGTAAGCTGCTGATAGCCATCCTCACCCGGAATATCTACAAACAGATCGTAATGCTCGTCGAAATCCCATGAGTAACGCTTCTTGCGACCTGTTTCGCGTTCCTTCAATTCACGCTGTTGTTTCTCCAAAGATGCAGGGTCCTTGTGCGTCGAAGCAAACAGCACGCGTTGTCGATCAGGAAAAATCCACGCACAGGTAGTCTTTCCATGCCCCGGCGAGACTCGTCGAGTATCTCCTGTCTCCAAGTCCATCAAGTAGATTTGGAAGAAAGGGTTATCCTGTTCTCGTTCACTTTGAAAGACAAGCTGCTTGCCGTCCCGTGCAAAATAGCCCTCTCCCGCACGACGCCCTTCGAAAGTAAGCTGACGCACCCGGTGGAGAAACCGGTGTTCGACATCTTCATCACCGCTCGATTCTGTCTCGTGACGATGTCGGTCCCCTGCTGTGGGAACCGGATTGGCTAACGTCTCGTCGTTCTGAGCCCCTAAACTTGTGGTCATACAACATACAACGATCCAACAAGTAGTAGCGGCAAAGCGAATAACGATTTCGGAAAACTGCATCAGACGACACCGTTTGCTGTGAGGGATGCTTTCGTTGGTTGGTTGAGACAAGTACGCAATAGAATCAACCGTTATTTTGTTGCGTAGTGGGTTTCCACACAAGGACTAATCGTTGGTCGATTGGCCGGCGCAGCAACAAACAGGCCAAGTTCGTTGAGTCGTCAACATTCGTAACTCGCACAGCAGCCATTGTCAGGATACTGTTTGCTCCTGGCTGGGCTTAGAATCTAGGCTGAACCGAGGTTGCGCTGGATCTTGCCCGAACATCGCAAATATCTCAAATCATGAATCGCCACGGCCGACAAGTATGAACAGAGAAAAGCGACGGAAGTTCCGGCAAGAAAAGCATTTGTGCTGTTCCGGAAACAACTTATGTGGCCTCGGTTCGGCGTACTTTAAGAACTCGGGCTAGTTCGCGTCCCTTTTCCGCGCGCTACGTGCCGACAAGTCCATGATGACGGCCGAATGCACCCAATTGTCAACGAAATAGAGTAAATGCTACGATGAACGCAGATTCGGTCATTCAAATTGGTGTCGGTCTGCCGTTTTGCTTCGTAGGCGAACTGGCAGTAGATTCGTATGATATGTATGTTTGGGCCCAGGGCCAAGTCACGAAGTAAGAATCACGGCTCTCGAAGAATTTCCATGGTGAGGAGGGTTTTGCACTGAGTTGTAGAAGGCTGCAAATAGGCACACTAGCTGCTTTGGCGTTCGTTGCGCTCCGTTTGGTGATTGGCTGGCACTTCTTCGATGAAGGACGGGGAAAGCTGTTGTCTGGTGGATTTTCCTCTAGCCCCTTTTTTCAACAAGCGAAGGGTCCCCTTGCTGCGTGGTACCATAGCTTGTCAGGGTATAAGTCCTCCCGTGAATGGCTCGACTTGGCCGCTACTGAAAACGGTTGGAAAAACTATCGTCAGCGGGTCGAGAGAAAATATCGTTTCGACTCGGCCCAAGCCGATCGTTCTGACAAAATATTAGACCAACACATAAAACTGCTGCGCGGTCACTTTCGCGCATTTGATGACGAGATTAAACGGTGTGTCAACAGCTACGCGGCGATTGACGAAGCTGAGGCTGACGAGTCGATTTCCGCTCTGCCTTCCATGCAGGTACACTCCGATCGCAACCGAACGGAACTGGCAGAAATAACAAAAGACGTTGTTCCACCGGTCCAGAATTTGTGGCGCAGTCTAGAATTACAACTTCTCAATCTGCGCACTGACGACCAAAAAGGACACGCGGACTTGTCAATCATGGAAAGCAACAGTTTTTTCTCGCGCGGAACCATCGATCGTATTGTCCCTTATTTTACACTGGCCGTTGGAGCTCTGTTGTTGGTTGGACTGTTTTCGCACACGGCAGCATTAGCTGGTGCGGCGTTTTTGCTGTTGGTCGTATCCACACAGCCTCCTTGGGTAGCCGGATCGAGTCCTGCTCACAGTCAACTGATTGAATTGTGCGGTCTGCTACTGATTGCCGGCACTGGTGCTGGCCGCATCGCAGGGCTCGACTTCTTCCTGGATGCTTGGCGTCGTAAACGGCAGTCGGTCCAAAGTGAGTAATCCAATTTTTAAATTAAGAAGCTGCGAACTTTCTTCAATCGCGGCAACCACGATGAGGTAAAACGATGCAATTGACCCCCGAAGAACGCGAAGTGGGCAAAGCCAACTTTCACGAGGCCGTGGGGAATGACCTTTCACGCCGCGGCTTTTTGCAAGCGTCGGTGGCCGCTGCTGTGACTCCTCCGATCGTGATGGGAGCAGCCTATTTTGGCTACAGTAAGTCGCTCGCCGACCCAGTACGAATTGGTATCGTCGGCACCGGTGACGAAGGCAATGTTCTCATCGGCGCAATGAATCCTCAATTTGTGGATGTACGGGCCATCTGTGACATTCGCCCTTACAATGTCCACCGCGCTTTCCATGGAGATTGGTCCAGTCCCAATTCGATTAAAGTGCGACCTGGCCTGGTCAGCCAATTCGGATATGCCGATGCCTCTCAAGCTCATGGAACCATCGCGGTTTACGAAGATTACAAGAAACTTCTCGAACGCGACGACATCGAAGCCATCGTCATCGCCCTCCCACTTCACCTTCATGCAGAAGTAGCCATTGCTGCTATGAACAGCGGTAAGCATGTGCTTACAGAAAAACTTATGGCTTACAACGTGGGCCAGTGCAAAGACATGGCTCGTGTAGCACAGCGCACCGGAAAAATACTGGCTACAGGCCACCAACGTCACTACAGTGTGCTCTATGACAATGCAAAGAATCTCATCCAATGGGGATTGCTAGGAGAAGTCCATCACATACGTGCACAATGGCACCGTGGCAATTTGCCGCATAAGGATAGCTGGAAACAGCCACTTCCGGGCGGCGAGACCAGCTGGGATACAAAAAAGAGAGAAAAGCGTCACATCGACGAAATACAGGCTCGGCTAAAGCGATTCGCCAAAGACTTAAAGAGGGCTGAGGAGAAAGGGAATATCGCAGCCCAGGAGACTTTGTATCGCCAAATTGCTCAATGGGAAGCCTGGGACTCGGATAAAGAAGAATGGCACGTCACCGAAGAAGCTACTGGCCGACGTCCTGAGGATTACGGCTACGAGAACATCACCTTGTCGAACGGCCGCACCCGCACGGCTCTTGAGGAGCTTTGCCGTTGGAGATTATGGCAGCGCACCGGCGGTGGGTTGATGGCCGAACTGGGAAGCCATCAGCTGGACGCAGCGAGTATCTTCATCAGTGCTCTCAAGGGTGATGGTAGCAAGGTACATCCACTAACGGTTCACGCTATCGGAGGCCGGCATTTATTCCCCATCGATCGACATGCGGGCGATCACGTTTACTGTATGTTTGAATTCCCTGGCCCTGGTTACGATTACGATTTTAAGGTCGGATACCACTATGCTGACGAGGTTGCTCAGTTACCAGATCCTCAACGGGGCATTCCGGGTTATGAGCAGGATTCTGAAAAAAAGATTGTCGTAACCTACTCGTCCATCATGGGCAACGGCTTCGGCGGTTATGGAGAAGTCGTGATGGGAACTCGAGGTACCATGGTGCTCGAGAAAGAACGCGATGTCATGCTATACAAAGGGTCCTCGACGTCCACTTACGTCTCGGTAAAAGACGATGGAGGTGGACCAACGCTGGACACGACTGAAAGTGGTGATCAAACCGCCGCCGCTGGAGGGCAAACTGCCCTCGGGCCTCCCAGTCGTGGCTACCAGGAAGAAATCGAACATTGGGCCTGGTGCATCCGTAACCCAGCACCTGAAAACATGCCACGTTGTAAGCCAGAAGTGGCCTTAGGCGACGCTGTGATTGCCTTGACCTCTACTTTAGCTATCCACAATTCGCAACAGGGAAAATCGGGCTACATTCAATTTGATCCGGACTGGTTTGACGTCAACAGCGACGCCACTCCTGACGGTTCTCAACCAGTGGAACCCGTGTGAACCGTTTTGCTACGCCATTTCGTTGAACCGCTCCCGTTTCCCGTAACAGCCTTGCGTTTATGGCCGTTGGTAGAATCGTTTTCCGTCCATCTGAAGACGCCCGTTTCGTTAGTTTGTTGGTATTTGGTCAGTCAACGAAAGCGCGCAGAAGCTTCAATCACCTATCTACAAACCAAAATGGCGCAATACAAATAGTCAAACAAAAATAAAAACTCGCCAAATTTAGAAAAAGGACAAATCCACATGGACAAATGGGCGATCGGAATCTTTACCAGCATCGATGCGGGCTTGGGCTTACCCCTAGAAGTGGCACATGAGATAGGCGTCCAGACAATCCAGATGCACGCACCTGCACCGGACACAAGGACGGAGCAACACGCCAAAGAATGTTTGGCTCGGCTGGACAGATTTGGCATGCAGGTAACCGCCGTCTTTGGTGGATTTGAAGGCGAGAGCTATGCCGACATTCCCACCGTGGAACGGACCGTGGGATTGGTTCCTGCCGAGTCCCGTGCGGTGCGATTACAGGAAATAAAAGAGATTTCCGATTATGCCAAAATGCTCCAGTGCTCCGTCGTCGGCCTACACATCGGATTTGTTCCGCATGATCGGACATTACCGACGTATCAGGAAGTCGTCGATGTGACTCGAGATTTGTGTGAGCATTGCAAGGCGAATGGGCAAGCCTTGCATCTAGAAACTGGACAGGAAACAGTAGAGGATTTACTGCAGTTCATTACCGATGTCGGTTCGGGTAACCTCTTTGTCAACTTTGACCCTGCCAATATGATTCTCTACGGGACAGGCGAACCAATCGAAGCATTAAAGAAAATTGGTTCTCTGGTTCGCAGTGTTCACTGCAAGGATGCCACCTGGGCCGACAATCCCGGCAAAGAATGGGGTGCCGAGGTTCCGTTGGGCGAAGGTCAGGTGGGCATGGAAACCTACCTGCAGACGCTAAACGAGATCGGCTATGCCGGCCCACTCACGATCGAACGCGAAATCCCACAGGAGCCGGAACGACAAAAGGTCGAGATCGGTGCCGCTGTCAAATTGCTGGAGCAACTGCGAGAAAAATTGGCCTAGCTCACAACAGGCCCTCGTTGCGGATGTGGCTTATGGGCAAGTGCCATGAGCCACCATTGACGTCGAGTTGCGTTACTCCTGAGGTATTCGACTAGCCTAATAAGTTTAGGATTTTTCGGAACGGCTTATCTAACGGTCCACTAGGCGGTGTTTTGTAGACGTCAGGAATAAGACCAGCGTTGCCCAGACGGCACGATTTTTGATCAGGCCACGAGAAACCGACGGGCCATGCATTGCCACCCTGGTCGAACAAACCCCAAGGTCGCACTGAGTGCTTAGAGGACATTCCCCGTCGGACATGTCGGCGAACCAAATACCGCATCGTCGTCGTCGTGTGTTGTTCGATGAACCTTTTCGGCCACGAACAGCCAGCCTATGCCGACTCGACAGCACCGTTGTCACCAGGTGTTTGTGGTAAATCCACAAAACCTCGCAGGATATTGGAGCGATAAGGTTGTTGTAATTTCCGCACCGCCTTCGATTCGATCTGCCGCACACGTTCTCGCGTGACGGAGAAGATATTGCCGACCTCTTCGAGCGTGTAGGCATAGCCGTCATCGAGGCCGTAGCGGAGTCGCAAGATCTCACGCTCGCGATGGTTGAGTCCTTCCAAGGCGAGTTCGATGTGATCTTTGAGTGCCTCCTGGTTCGCCTCTTCGAGTGGATCATCGTCGCGATGATCTTCGAGAAATTCTCCAAAGAAAGTGTCTTCGTGGTCACCGACTGGTTGGTCAAGCGACAGAGGCTGACGTGTCATTTTCATAATGACCCGAGTGTCGTCCAATGACAATCCGGCTCGATCTGCTGTCTCTTCCGGAGAAGGCTCACGGCCCAATTCTTGCACCAATTCCCGGGTCACCAAGCGAACCTTACTCATCGTATCAATCATGTGCACAGGCACACGAATCGTACGACTTTGATCAGCAATGGCCCGTGTGATCGCTTGCCGAATCCACCAAGTGGCATAGGTCGAGAATTTATAGCCTCGTTCCTGTTCGAACTTGTCCACCGCACGCATCAAACCTGTGTTGCCTTCCTGGATCAGGTCGAGGAAGCTCAAACCACGGTTCCGGTATTTCTTGGCGATCGAAACAACCAATCGCAAATTACCGGCTGACAAGTCACGCTTGGCAGCGTCGTAAGCATGCTGATACTCAATGGTCCGTTTCGCACGACGATTTAAGGTCGAGGGACTTTCCAGCGTAATCCTCATTAAATAACGCAATTCGGCGCGGAGCTGATCTTGGTGTGCTAACGGATTGGTTCCAGCTTCTGCTTCACGAATCTGCTCGAAAAGACTCTGCATTCTTTCCGAAATCTCATGAAGCTTGTCTACCAAAGGTTGCAACCGCTGAATGCGCAGATTCATCTCTTCGATCAACCGGACAGCTTTGTTTCTACGCCGCACCAAACATTTCCACGCTTCCCGACGCTTGTTTTCCGGAAGTGACTTGCTGATGGCAATACGAAAATCGACGCGGTTTCGTTCCAGCAGATGTCTCAAGGTATCGAGATTCGGCCCGATACGCTTCATGATTTTACGTTTTTCCGAAGTATTCGTCACGGAAACTTCGATCGTGCGGTCCAGTCGCAACTCACCCGTCTGAACTTTTTCTAAAGCGCTGACTGCGCCCTGCAGCACGAAATCATTGGCGAGTAAGCTCTGACGATATCGCGTACGAGTGAACTCGATGCGTTTCGCCGCCTTGATTTCTTCATCGCGGGTCAGAAGTGGAATGTCACCCATTTGCATGAGATACATGCGCACTGGGTCATCAATCGCGGAATCAGACGACGATTCGGAAACTTCTTCGGCGTCTTCATCTACAGTGTTAGAATTGCGACCATTCAGCTTCTCGTCGTCTACAAATTTGTGTGACTTGCCGTTCAACGAAGAAGCGCGACCGTTCTTCCCATTGCCCGCATGAAGTTTTGAATCGTTAGATTTACCGTTTGCCCGAGATCTTGAAGAGGTTCTGGCCAAGGGGTTGACTCCTGAGTGAGCATGGATTGCCAGGTGGGTGTGCGTTCGTGATAAAGTTGGGATGCACTTGGGGTGCCAATGTCCATGACGCAACCAACTTTTTTTCCCGCAAACCACTACATGGAAATGACTTAAGAAAAAAGAGGGAAGCCATCCACATCACCGCATAGGGCTTCAACCACCGAAAATGTTGCCAAAGTGAAACATCAAGAGTTACATAAAGTGAACACTGAATCGAAAATGGGACAGGCCGAAAACATAGATTCCACAAGGGCTTAGGCCATAATGGTCCCCCAAGGCCTGAAAAAGGCCCCGATAGAGTGCGTTCCCACAGAGGGACACGATTAGACGTTCGCGTTGTCGACCGCCCTCAGATGCTCGTACATCCATTGATCAGCAGTCCACCCACCAATTCAGGTCGACACCACTGGATTTGTTAGCGAACCGATGTGCTCGATGTCGATCTGGACTGTATCCCCAGGTGCCAGCGAAAAACTGCTGTCGGGGACGATGCCTGTACCGGTCATCAAAAACGTACCGTTAGGAAATGAGTTTTCACGACCGAGCCAGTCCACAAGATCTTCGACGCTGCGAGCCATTTGACTCGTCGAAGTCGACCCTTCATAGATGGTTGCCTCGCCACGCGCAACCTTTAACGCAATTGCCAAGGACTGAGGATTTGCGATTACTGACGACAAAGTAATCCAGGGCCCCAACGCGCAGCTGCCGTCATACACTTTTGCCTGAGGCAAGTATAAAGGGTTTTCCCCTTCAATATCACGGCTACTCACGTCATTGCCGACCGTGTAACCAACGACTTTGTGTTTTGAATTGATGACAACAGTCAATTCCGGTTCCGGCACATTCCACTGTGAGTCCTTTCGAACCTTAATCGTCTGGTCAGGTCCTACCACACGATGCGGGTTTGCCTTGAAAAAAATTTCTGGGCGCTCCGCTTCATAGACGCGATCATAACAAGAGGCAGCGGCTTCAGACTCTTCCATCCGAGCAGATTTACTTCTCTTATAAGTCACCCCAGCAGCCCAGACCTCCTGCTGGTCAATGGGAGGTAACAAACGGACCTTGTCCAATGCGATCGTTTCGGTAACCGATTTGCAAAGCGAACTCAGTAATGCGCTAGGATCGTCTGACTCCAAAATATCTTGTAGCGTTTGGATCTCCGGATCCCTACTTGCCAAGGGATGGACGAGATCTTTTTGGATACAGCCAAATTCAACGGCTCCAGTTGGCGATACGAATTTTGCTAAGTGCATGATGTGCGGTGTCCTCAAACAGTAGACTGCGGTAGGCTGTAAGAATCGAGTCAGCAACTTCGACAAAATATCTTGTTTGTCGATTCACTCAATTCGGGCGACTCCTATGATTTCATCCGACGCATCGCATCCTCCGCTGAAAGTCAGAGTACACGAGAACATCGGCACAGTGATTCTCAACCGCGAGGAACGAGCGAACGCGTTGTCTCGACAGTTGGTCAATGATCTTTTGCAAGCTTTTTCCGATTTGCATCTTCAAGGAAACGTGCGCGCCATTGTGTTGACCGGAAGCGGTCCAACATTCTGCGCCGGTACGGATCTCAATGAAATTCACGATTCCTTCGAGCAAAACGATGCTGCCAACCAATGGCATCTTGATTGTAGGCAACTTCGTGACCTGTTGGAAACCATGCTGCGGTTCCCAAAACCAATCATTGCTGCTGTCAACGGCCCGGCCATGGGTATCGGAGCCAGTCTGATCTTGGCAGCCGACCTAGTCGTCGCTGCTCCCGAGGCAACCCTGGGCGCGCCTGAAACTCAAAGGGGCCTGGTTCCCGGACTATTGGCTCCACTATTGGCATTTCGTATGGGCGCAGGTCGAGCTGCTCAGGTGTTGTTAAGAGGCAGAAATCTTTCGGCGTCCGAGACTTTACAACTCGGCATCTACCACGAAATTGTCCATCCTGACAAAGTGTGGGCTCAGGCCATGATGTGGGCAAAGGAATGCAGTTCTGGGGCTACCGAAGCCATCCAACTTACCAGATCACTACTAAATGAAACGATTGGAGAATCGTTGATGACTTGGCTTTCCGTCGGAGCAGCCACCACTGCGGCTGGCCGAACAACCGAGTCAGCAAAGGAGGGGATCGCCGCTTTCCTCGAAAAACGAGAGCCACAATGGCCTTAAAATTGTCCCTGCAGGATTTCACACTATCGTGGCCAGAATGGATAGAGCGTATTAAAATCATAGGATAATGAACGCCGCATGGATGGTGTTCTGCCTTCGGTTGGTTCATGCTGCTATCGGACAATAGAATCGATGTTTTTTCGTACTCGTAGTGCCTTCAGTTTAGTCGAACTGTTGGTAGTCATAGCAATTATTGCCGTTTTAATTTCCATGTTGCTTCCAGCCGTTCAGGCTGCCCGCGAGGCTGCTCGGCGTTTGCAATGTGTGAATCATCTCAAGCAGCTAGGCTTGGCGGTGCAAAACTACCAATCGACTCACGGAATGTTTCCGGCTTCAGCCATCGTCGATCCGCCGCTCATGGTTACGCCCGACGATCCTCCACAAACACTCGACTTGCGTTCTGGCAAAATGTTCAGTTGGGCAGTGCTGGTGTTGCCCTTCGTAGAAGAAGGAACTCGCCATGGCGAATTTGATTTCAAGCGAACGGTGTTTGATCAACCGAATGAGCCACAAGCTGAAATCTCGGAAATAATGCACTGTCCCAGTGAGGGAGCAGGAGGCAGGTTTTTTCAACACAGCGAATTGACCAACAATAAACGCATCGCCAAAGGCAACTATGCGGCCTACGTGGGGCCCTATCATGTGGATTATCAAATTTTTCGAGGTGCGTTGACGGCGGGGCGCGCCCAGCGGCCTGCCCACGTACTGGACGGTCTTTCGAACTCGATTTTGCTATCCGAAATTCGTACGCGAGATCACGTAGGCGACCAGCGTGGAGCCTGGGCGTTGCCTTGGGCAGGAGCCAGCCTGTTAGCGTTCGACATGCATCCAGAAGATGTTTCCAACGAAAACGCAGCTCGCGAAAAACCAATCTATTTGGCCGGGACGATCAGTAGAGGACTTACTCAAACTCCCAATGCTTTTCAGGTGAACGTCGACATGCTTTACGATTGTCCAGACGTGGCTAATGCACAACTTGACGGCATGCCCTGCGGCACATACAGTCCGTTGGGTGGCGATGACTCTCATTATTTGTCAGCAGCACCTCGCAGCCACCATCCGGGTGGAGTCAATGTCGTGTTTCTTGATGGGCATGTAGCGTTTCTGACGAATGACGTCGACGAACTCGCCATGGCATACATGGTTTGTATCAATGATGAACAACCTATCAGTGCTTCCAATCATACCTACTGACATCAGCCGTCTGAGAAATCCTCAAATCGCCCAAAGAAATTGAAAGCAAACCACGTGCAATCACAAGTCAGGGCCCAACGAAATAACCAACACAGTAGTGCTCTGCAACGCCTGGGCCCCGCCTTCATCGGTGGAGGCTTGTTACTGTCACTTCTTTCTTTTGTGATCCAACCCTTGGCCGATGCCAATCCCACCTGGACCGAACAACAAGGACGAGATCTCGAAGCTGCAACCACTCGACTTCATGCATTGACACACCAACATGGCCATCGCGAGAACAAAGCGGCCGTTCAGGGCATGGACAACAACGACGAGCTACGTCAGGCTCAAGAAAAATTTTCTCGACTGAAAGCCAAACTGGACAAAGTTCGTCATCGAGGCGTAAATCTGGCACAATTTGCTAAGTGGTTCGGCGCAGGGCTGGTGACTGTTGGCGCGATCAGCTATGTCACCGCACAAATACGAACATCATTCTAGTTCAAAGCAATTGCCTAGGATGGTTCTCCAAGCACGTCCCCCACGAATTCTCCATGGACGGACCTGAAAAACCGGCCTTCTAAGTTTCGAATGGCATTCGAAGTCTCAAGCTTAGCAACTTCACACCAAAGTGCTACGCAACGCTACAGAAACCTCATGTGGATTAGCAGCTATTGAGAGAAGGTATGTGGACCATCGACACCGCTTCTTCGCCCACGGAAAACTTTTTTACGACCTCTATTGACAACCTCACCTGGACATGTACAACTGTATATTTATAATGTACATAACATCACTATCCGGCTTGTTGCGAAAATTCCCGGGGACAACGACTGCGGAAGTTTGCAAGAGTCGAGGCTTCGTCGAACGGAGGTACCCATGTCGAACCAGGATTTAACAAAACGCGAATTGACAAATCTCATTACTGTCAGAGATACAGAATCCATCCTGCAGTGGAATGTCGACGATTGGTCAAGCTATGTGATCCTTGCAGCATTGTCGGCTAACCCGGTCACAGCCGAAGAGCTTTTGGCTGCTGTTGCAAGGTACCAAAGGGAAAGTCTCTGGTCAGGCACTGTTCGCGAAGTCAACGACATGTCACAGGCAGCAGCAGCGGATCGCCCTTGGTGTTTCATCGACCTACGAGGGCGCACGGTACTGACAGGAGGTGGCTTCGACCTCCCGGACACTTCCGGCATCTATGCACCCAGCCCCAACGAACCTCATGAAGGTTTTGCTATAGTCTGGATGGACACCTCTTCTGACTGGCTTTGGGACGAAGCGAAGGACGATTGGCAATTGGTACTTGCGCGAAGAATCGCTCAGGCCAACCAGCACCCACCTATCGACACCCGACATGTGCTATTCGGTTTACCGTTGTTACGTTACATTTCACAACGCACGTTTGCTGCCATCTGTCCAGACGAAAGTACATCAGCTCAGACTCCCACTGACAATACATCGGCCGATGAGTCGCAACTGATTCGCACGATTCATGCAGATTGGTTATTGACCTCTCGCGCAGACTTAGGCAACTGTTCGCCTCGTCAAGTCTTGCTCCGAGATAGGATCCAGATCGATAGTGACATGTCGCACCGAGCCGCCCAGTGGTCACGACAAGGCTTCCCACCTCCTCCACTTCCCAAATCGAGCCTGGCTTATCGTTTTAGCGGCTATGGCACAATACAAATCATTTTGTATTTCAAGCTCGTACGATTTCTGATCCTTGCGTCCCAGGAACTAATTCGACACGAAGGCACCCTTCTGGAAGTCACGCTGGTAGAGCGTCTAGCAGATTTACGAGACCATTGGCTGGAACGCAACTATGACGATTACGACCATCACGACTACGGCAACGATTTCCTCGCCGAGAAGTGCAGACACCACGACACCGACGGTGTGAACATGAATGACGACTCGGATTGCGACAACGAGGAAGCTCGGGGATTGACACATGCCGCCATCATCGCTCACGAACGGGCTCGTATGCCGGTCACCGATGATAGCTCTACGGAAGACTGTGCCTGCCCTATCTGCCGCGCACAAGCAGACGGCCTGTTCGGCCATGGCCCCAGTTTCATTTGGTTCAATAGGTTCATGCTTAACCTGGAAAACAATTTTGCATTTTCATTAGCCGAAACGCACGAACAGTGGGAAGAAGAACGGCTGACTTTCGCTGCGACAGAGTATGCTGTCGGATTTGGTAAGTTACCAGACGTTGACAATGACCCGGCTGGCAACAAAACGCTCGCCGGCTTGAACTGCAGAGAAACTCAAAGGTTCCGAGACAAAACGAGCAGCAAGACACCTCAAAGTGACGAAATTGGACCTAACTCCAAGACGAACCGTTCACTAATGTCAGTCGTCCAGAATGGCAGACTGACAGACGATCGGGTGGACGATGATCTTGATGAGGGATTCTTATCGGGACAAAAAACCTGGAAGGGTTCATATGTGAACTGGGAAGTCGTCATTGGCCCCGACGGTTCACCCGCATTCGCCAAAGCAGCCATTGGATTTCCTTTGGCCGAGATTGTCACAGAACTGCAACAATTGCTGGCCAGTCAGACACACGTAGACTCGTTGAACCAAGCCTATACCATGTTTCGCCATGCTGATGTCCCGATCGATCAAATCATTGCGGCCCAGCATCTGTGTGATGCGTTGGAGGAAGTCGCTGCAATTTATCCGGCCTTAGTTGGCCGTAGCGCGGACCTGCAAAGCCATGTAGACGAAGTCACACGGTTTCTGAATGACGAACGATGAGCAGGTTTGAAAGGGCGTTTTGCTCCCAAGCCGAGCGTAGCAAAGAGAACATACGAAAAAGAATGCTGAAGGCTACTGCAGCTCCGTCGCTTCGGAAGACGAGCCAGTGTCACGACTAGCTAAGTCGTCGACCTCCGTTTTCACGTCGTCGTAGCGAAGTCGACGGTGGCCAAATCCCTGCCCGAACACACGGTGTTCATACAGGACCACCGATTTCAGAGCGTGGCCTAGCGGTCCTACCTCCACCTTGTTGTACCTGTTCTGGTATAGCATAGAAGCTACGAAGTTGACGGCTTTCACAATCCTTCGGTCCTCCAAGCGTTTTTCTGGAAGTGAATACACCAACCACTCAAGAATGTGTCCGGTCGTTTGGATTTTACGTTGGTCGTCGTACCAATCGCCGGTGCCATCAAACCAATTGCAGCTAAAACTGCCATCTCTATTCTGCAAGCTAAAAGCATACTTGTGGTATTGAGCTGTGAACTTTTTCGCTCGCAACCACTGACCATCGACTTCGTGTCCACGGTCAATATGCTTTTGCAACGAATAACTATAGCCCATCAAGCGGTGGGTTCCTCCGCAAGCCGCACCGCGAATCGGCTGCCCCAATTCCTCTTTAAGAATCCGTGCGACGGTCCAAGTTTCGCCGCGGTCGTTTTTCCACTCTTCATCGTGGGATAGATAATGTGAAAGCGAAATCAGCTTAAAAGTCAGTTCTGTACCGCTATAACAGGTTGACTTTTCGTATTCAATCAGATCATCGATAGTAAAGTCACGCTCACTGATTCGCATGGGATAGCCACGCTTCACCTTGGATTGAGCCAGCATCGCCAAGAATTGCGCCTGATGCCCCTGTAGCCCTGGGCCTTCGTGAGGACGAATCTTTCCCTGGGATAGCGAAAACAACCGTTCGTTACGAGATCGGCCATTGAAACATAGCCAGCCGATAGCACTCACTCGCTGACCATTGCGTCGGTCGAGATAGAGTTGGGTATCCACTCCCCAAGCGATGATCGAGTGCATGATCGCCCAAGGGCAATGGTCACGTGCATTCTGATGACGAGTGTAGTATTCGTTCAGCGTGCGTTTGATCTTGGTATGCAAACGCCGCATCGCAGGCTTGCGAGAAAAATCCAACGGCCCCCGAGCAGGTTTGGCGGAATCTGTATCAAAAGAAGACTCTCGCTTGTCACCCTCGACTGACTCGACGTCTTCGGGCAAAGTAGTGTTGTCCAGCTCTTCAGATCCGTTTGTTTTTGAAGAATCATTCTTGGACAGTTTGTCAATTGGCGGAGCATCGTCTTGTGACGTCGATTCTTCGTGGTCGACCAAATCAAGGTCGGTGGGCTCTACTTTGAGTGACGTATGCTGCAACCAAGAACTTTGACCATCTAGACCTATGACTTCCACCAGCTGTGCTGTTAAGAGATCTCCCTGAAGAGTACAGCCAGTTCCAGATATAGCTCGGTGACCACCTGGATCTGTAAGCAGTCCAGGAGTAACTTTCGTCAGCCTACTGGAAACCTTGACTGATGAGAAAGTCGTTCGTTCACTGTCGACTGTCGTTCGAAAAACTGCCCGTCCCGCCAAGAATAACGAAACAAACAATACCAAGCTGGCAACATGGGCGCGAAACATCGGCAGAACTGATCTTTGCAGTATGTATGGAGTGTAGTTTGGCAAAGCCAATATCCTGGAGCGACAGCAATTACCGTGGAGTTCCCCTGCTACAAACAAGCATTGGGTACGATGATATTACCGTGATAGCTATGATATCGGGCGGAAAGAGCACCACGGGTCAGTAGACCGCGCGAAGTTCAACTAGTAACGACGTGTCGGGAGATATCGCGGCAACCTATCGTGATGATTAGGAGACGTGTCAACATCGTGAGGTGACGTATTCGATACGGTCGCTAAAGCTTAATGCGGCAAGAGAAGGTCCGACAACGGCCTCACCCAAAACCCTGCGTCTTAGCGGCAAGACCGAAAGAGATCACCCAGACCGCAAAGATTACGCAGACATCGAAACTACCAATTTTCATTAACGAAATCGACGCCGCAGCCAACCCGCCACCGAGATAGAGTCCGATTCGATCGCAGGTGGCGTCCCGCCTTGGGCAAATTGTCGCCATGCGCCGACGTCGCCGCCGTAGTCGACGGGACTGACCTCACGCAACGACTGGATGGCAGTGTACTGCATAGCCGGATCGGGATCGTCGAGTGCCACTGCCAGAGCCTGCATGGCTGGTAGTTCACGAAAACCCTGAAGTTCTCTGGTAGCCGCTAGACGAACATCTAAGTTCGTGTCCGAATGTACGATTTGGCTAAGCGTTTCTGCTGCCTGTAAACCTCCTTGTTGTCCTAGGGCGGAACAGACAGCGATTCGCACGTCCGGATCACCGTCATTGGCAGCCTGCTGTAGCGATTCCAACGATTCGGATACACGCAGGGTACCGAGCGTTCGAGCCACTTCGACACGAATTAAAGGGTCCTGTTCGTTTTGCAAGCGGTAAGCAAGATCAACGGCCAACCGTCGCTGGACTGCGGGATCACTGTCCGCTGCCTGCTCCGAAAGCTCATGCAATTGTTCGATTTCCTGGGAGGGCAGGGGCCCAAAGTGAGCCACATCGGCCGGGTCGTCTCCCCGTTCGGGTAACCACGCCAATAAAAATGACTGTTGCAAGACTTTTTGACTCGCAGCACAGCCACTCAACGAAAAAACTGTCAGGCTAAACAGAGTAATCGCGCACCAACGTATGGGATGAGATTCCATCTTGTTTTAGTCAATTCGGGCGAGAAGGAAAATCAAATGGCAAATGACAAGCATGAATGCTGTCGCGACAAGGGCCAGACTATAGCAAAGCAGAAAAAATGAAACTAGAGCTGTGTAGTAGCCACTTGAAATTTTTGATGATGGGCAGTTCGTGACGAAGATCAAGCCTCCTATGCCAGCACTGACGTATTTTTAGCACAAAACCGTTATCGGATGCATTGATAGCAATAGTATTGCAGCACTTAGTTCGACTGAGAACTAATCTCTCGTGCCCAAGTTCCATGTAAAAACGCACTCAGGCAGCGCCACAACCTGAGCCCCCAAAAGTGCGATTCCAAGCTCGACAAAGAACAGCGGAAATCTGGTTTTATTCCGCAGAGGCTTAGCCTTCGCAAAATCTCCGTACGAACAACCATTATCTGAGCTCCTTAGCTACCCTCAGGATGACATTTGTCTCAGTCCAGCGATCAGCACGTCTCGTTTAATCGCTCTGGTTTGGCAGGGAATAGGTCCGTAGAATGGTGTAACTATCCACATTCATGCAAGATGTCAACGAAGCCTCTGTGCCATCGTTGAGCCAACAGGCAGCCATGTCGTATCGTTCATTCAAGCGTGTACTGGGTGAAACCAATCTGGAACGCAAATGCCGATTGCTGTTTGGCGGGTGCCTGTTCTTGCTGATCATGGGCAGCTTTTGGTGGTCTGGTCGTAGGATGGAAAGGTTTGTAGAGCGTCAAAACAGGCAAGCAGGCCGAGACTTCGTAGACTTGGCATTGCTCAAATATCACTACGTCGCCTACCCCCCCAAAGAGCTCGAAGAGTCTCGTCCGGACGACACTCAGCAGATGCTGTTTGGCATGATCCGCGACATGCAGACGCAACCGTATCAGTGGAACCTGTTGAGCCTCCATCCGGAACCACCGGCCGACGACAACGTACGTGACGATGCCTATGTAAAAGAAGTCCGAGGACCGCGCGACGAAGCTGAACGCAAGTTATTGCTCGACCTGAAAGCTCGCTATCGAGAACAATTAGCGAAGTTAGAAGCAGACTCGGCGCAAGACGAAATAGAAGTCCAACCGCTTGACAACGAAGCGGATTCCGAACAGCCATCGCTTGCTGCAACGCGAGAGATCGAACCAGTCCATGCGGAGCGCCGAGAAAAAGGAAAGTACCACTACTACCAGCCAGTATACTTTCGTGGTGAAAGTTGTTTGGATTGCCATTCGAAATCTCAACACCCTCCTGGTTCCTCTGATCTAGACGATCCCATTTTGGGACAGATTCCTCCGTTTTGGGTGATTCATGCGATCATTCCAGCCCGCAAGACACAAGTGGCAATCAACACCAACCGTGCCTTGCTGTTGGCCACTGCCATCTTGACTGTATTCGTGGCCATGGTCGCCATGTACCTGATCGTACGGTATGTCGTGGTCAAGCCTCTCAAGCATTTACGCGACGTTAGCGACGAGATCTCTCGGGGAAATATTCACCTGCGTGCCGACATACACACAAACGATGAGTTTGAGGAATTAGCATCTGCGTTCAACCGCATGATGAGGAGTTTGGTAGATGCGCAAAATGCACTAAAACATCTTAACGAGAATCTGGACAATAAAGTCGACGAGCTGGCTCAAGCCAATATGAAGCTGTACGAAATGAATCGGCTCAAAGGCGATTTCTTGGCAAATATGAGCCATGAATTGCGAACGCCACTCAACAGTATTCTGGGGTTCTCTGACGTCCTGAAAGGCATTGATGCGCTGAATGACAAACAACAGCGATACGTTGTGAATATCCAGCAATCAGGTCGTCTACTGTTGGATATGATTAATGACATTTTGGATTTGGCCAAAGTCGAGAGCGGCAAGATGGAAATTCGGCTGTCAGAATTCCGAATTTCAGCCGTGGTAAAAGCTCAATGCGATTTGGTTCGTTCGTTGACCGAAGAGAAGAACATCGACCTGGAAACCCATATTGAACCCGACCTGCCACCCTTGTATCAGGACCAAAGCAAAGTTCAACAAATCCTGACGAACTTATTGTCCAACGCCATCAAATTCACTCCAGAGGGAGGACTGATTACGGTCAACGCCAACCAAACTTCCAACAATCAATTGGCACTGACGGTTACTGACACTGGTGTGGGCATTGCCGAAGAAGATCGTTCGGTAATTTTTGAAAAATTTCGCCAAGGTAATTCGCCTGGCACTGATAGTTTGACACGATCTTACACAGGAACCGGTTTAGGACTATCCATTGTCAAGGAGCTCTGTAAACTGCTCGGTGGAGATGTGTCCTTTGAGAGTGATCTCGGCAAAGGTAGCTCATTCACCGTACACCTGCCGTGGCGGGGCGTAGATCGTCCTTTACGAGATTCCTCCCTGGCAACCAAACTCGACGAAATCACCAAACCTTATCGCCTTGACCTGGCACGTCCCACGACAGACGTTACGTCCCCTCCAGTGCCAGTCGAAGATGTCAACGCGGAAATCTCAAACCAATAGCCGATCCTCGGCAAATCACTTTCGAATTGCCATATGCCTTCATCGCAACCAACAGTCGTTCACCTGTACACCGACGGAGCTTGTAGTGGAAATCCCGGTCCGGGCGGTTGGGGATTCATCTTGCGTCATGCCGGCAGCGGCAA
>JAKVBZ010000179.1 GCA_022448645.1 Pirellulaceae bacterium | reverse complement strand
GAGACTTGGCATCTTACGCCAAAGACCTCGCTGGAGGCGCCCCTTGCTAAATAAGGAAGTGGTAAAAGGCAACGTTTTTGAAGCCGCAAAACCCGTCGAATGGCCGCGGCGAAATCGCCGGCTTTGAAGAAGCGCATCGGTGAGATCAACCGTCAAATCATCGACGCGAAACGACTGCAGAATTACGGCAATGAACATGCTCCGGAAATCTTGAACCGCTGGGCCAAGGATCTCAATCAAGTCTCTTGCTCTAGAGTCTCTATGAGAGCCTCGGTTTCAACATGATCGACCAACGAAACCTTCCCGAGCCGATCGGGCAAAATGAATCTCAGTTTCCCGTGAGCCACTTTTTTATCTCTTTGCATCGTGGCTAAAACTGCCTTCGAATCCAATTTTGGCATTTCCACCGGAAGCCCCAAAGCAAGTAGCAACTGTTTTTGTCGCTCGACGAATTCGTTAGAAACCCGGCCAAGACGCGTGGCAAGTCGAGCCGCGCAGTGCATCCCAATGGACACCGCTTCACCGTGAAGAATCGTCCCGTAACCCAAAAGATTTTCGAAGGCGTGAGCAAAAGTATGCCCGTAATTGAGAATGGCACGACGCCCAGATGTTTCTCGTTCGTCTGCCGCAACCACTTCCGCCTTAAGTGCACAGCAGCGTGCAACCAGTGGAATCAAGACGTCCGGGTGACGCTCAAGAACCGCGGAGGTGTTCGACTCCAAAAAAGCAAAAAAGTCCTCATCCATAATGACCCCGTACTTCGTCACCTCAGCCAAACCAGAAAGGTATTCGCGGCGAGGCAAGGTTTCGAGTGTCTCCAGCTCAATCATCACCCCCAGCGGCTGCCAAAATGCACCGACCATATTTTTCGAAGTTGGAAGATTGATTCCCGTTTTGCCACCCACGCTACTGTCGACCATCGCAAGTAGCGTTGTGGGTACTTGGAAAAATCGAAGTCCTCGAGCGTAGGTCGCCGCGGCGAAACCAGCCAAGTCACCGGCCACTCCGCCGCCAATGGCCATCACCATCGTGGTTCGGTCAGCCCCGATAGCTTGAAACTCCTGCCACAGCAAATTTAGATGTTCGACTGATTTGGAAGTTTCGCCCGAAGGCACCTCCAATCGATCCGCACGGATCCCGACTGCTTTTAGATCTTGAATGGCTTGCTGCGACCACCGATTCACGGACACGTCCGAAACCACCAAGACATGGGAGGCCTCAAATCTGTCCCGTATCCGCGGGGCAAGTCGAGAAAAAATGCCTTGCCCAATTTCAATTGAATACGACCGATCCGCCAAGGCGACATCAATTTGTTTTAACGCTGGCAAGCTACACCCCAGATCAAGTTTCTAGAACCGACTTGGCCGCCTCGCGTCTCCAAGAGTCTCCCGACCAGATCGCACCCTTTCAAACAACGACGCCTGACTGCCGCGGATGAGAGATGAAAAAGCGGTCACGCGCACGAAAAACGGCGTCGAAGGACGCCGTACATTTTGCCCGACCAAATTTATATCGACTCATGCGATCGCTGGACATGAGTTGACGCTGGCAGCGAGAATGGAAATTCGGTCAATCAGCCCAAACGATTGCGTTTGGCTCGACGCTCGGCACGAAGACGTGCGCGTCTCTTGATTTCACTTGGCTTCTCGTAATATTCACGTCGACGCATTTCTTTTTTGATTCCACTTCGCTCTACGAGTTTACGAAACCGACGGACAGCGTCCTGTATCGACTCTCGATCGCGAACCTGCAGCTTAACCATTACTCCTCCGCTTTACGGCTATGTCGTCGACAGTAGGGGATCTGAAAGATCGCGAGTTTACTCGAAAATGGGCTTGATTGTCTAGGTGTAAACACAGGATTTAGTGGGCAGCGCCTCTATGAAAGCCAAACCATCGCTCCGCGAACTCGCTCACCAAAATCACCCACCCGAGGGATTTTCCCCCGAGTCCCGTGGCCGCGTGGACAAAAGCATGGCCTTCTCTGCGTGTTTACGTGAAAGCTCTGGCTTTCCTGTCATTGCATACCATTCGGAGATTAACCGGTGGCTTGGCTCATGCTCGGGATCAATCGCCAAGATGGTCGTCAACCATCGCGATGCTGGCTCATAGAGTCGCCGCTGCCACAGAATGCTGGCGAGTTCGTAGCGATAGTCCATGTTCTCGGGCTGGTCGATCAGATCTGAAGACAAGTCCCTGACTCGAAGATCCAACTCCTTCTGCTTCTGACTGTAGTCGATGTAATATTGTGCCCGGTCCGTTTCGCCCAGCGAACGCAAAACCCGCCCCATCGTGTAAGTGATCTCACTATCCTCGGGCGCAAGTTCGACGGCCTCTTCCAGATACTTGACTGCGTCCACGAAGTTCCCTTGGCGGAGATCAATCCTCCCAAGCAGTTCCAAGGCGAATGCCCGCTGATAATCAGTGAGTTTCTCTTCCAAAAGTTCTTTCGCCAGATCCTGAGCACGCTCTTGGTTGTTAAGCAGCAGGTCGCACTCGGCCAAGGTTAACGTCGCGTCAACCGAGTCCGGCTTCAGTTGGCGAGCTTTCTCGAAGTACTTGACGGCCCGATCGATCGCGTTTGAGTCTTGCAAGACTCTCCCCACACGCATGTTGGTTTCATAATGGTTCGGGACTTGACCAAGCACATACTCATAGTCTTGCATGGAATTGCGAAGATTTCCCATGCGATAGTGGATGTCGGCTCGATGAAAATGCCCAAGCACGGTGTCCGGATTCCAGTTAATCCAGTAATCAAGACATCGCAGTGCGTCGCCAAGTCGATATGCGGCCAAATATCCTCTCGCCATGGCGTCGTAGATATCTGTCGCTTCTTCATCTGTCGCTGCACCACCATCGATCACATCGAAGAGATTGCCACGGTCCGTGTCAAAAAAGCCACTTTGAGCAATCATCAGTTCGTTCTCATGGCGAACCTGTTTTGGGTCAGCCCCCAAACGTTTCGCTTCTTTCAGGTGAACATCGAACTCACGCGATTTATTGGCATGACGATAGGTTTTTGCCAGTTGAAGTTGGACCTCCGCATTTTCAGGACTCCACCTTGCCGCTTTAGCCAACTGCTCAATCGCTCGTTCGTATTCCATTTCTTCGATCAAACGACTTGCTTGCGTTAAACTCCACCTCACCTGCACCCACCGACCGATGTAAACGGCCTCAACCAGAATGACAATCGCAAGCAGAAAAGCGAGCACTCGTCGGAGCGACTGTTTTCGTGGTCGTTTATCCAGTGGAGATCTGGAATCACCGGCATCAGAAATTGCTTCCGCCCCCGGCTTCGCCTTTGTGTTCCTCGCCTTGGCCACCCTCGCCCCCTGTCCCTACGGCAAATCAACGGACATCCCGAAAAATGGTTCGACCCTGCAATGCATTATGGTGATACATCAGCATAACGTTCAAAAAAAAACCCGGCCGATTTAGAATTCGACCGGGTCAGCATTTTTCCATCACTGCCTGACAGTTCTACTCATCCTCAAGATCGAAAGTGAATACATTTTTGGCAGGGTCTGCTTCGATCGTTTTGGTCAACCCACTTGTCATGGTTGCGGCATACTTACCAGGCAATTCGTTTGAGGATTCCAAAGTCCCTTCTTCGCTACCGTCACCATGCTCTTCGAGCATCTGCTGGTACATCGAGTCTACCGCGGTGGGATCATCGTAGTCTACCTCGCCAACACCCATGTCTGCGAATTTCGTAATGGTGACCTTCACAAGCCCTAAAGGTGCGCCTTCATAGCTCTTCTGTCCGACCTGAGTCATCATGGTGAAGCTGCCCTCCGAGTCGGTAATGGCCGTCGCAATTTTTTTATTGTCTTCGGTTGCCATGGTTACCGTAGCGCCCTCAACGGATGCTCCCTTATAGGTAACTTTGCCGGTCGTCTTCGCAATGTCGCTTGGAGCACTTCCACAGCCAACAATCGCAAGGGCAAACAATCCCACGAGACCCAAAACAACTTGACGATTCATCTTTTGCTCCTATCTGGAACTTTCATTGATCTTGAGAAACTTCACATGCGTTATGGAGTCACGCAATCGACAACTTGACTGGTAGTTTGCGAGTCTGCACGAAGATTCGCCAAACCAGCCGATATCCCGAGGGAAATTAGCTTAGACATGTCTCTTAAAAAACGCAAGGAGCGCCACTTTCTTCGCTACAAGGAACAAGAAAATAAAAAGGCACCTCCCAATGGGGAGGTGCCTGGTCATTCAATCCGAGAACGATGAACGAAAACTATCGTTCTACAACCTTGCCGTCGTTTCGCGAACCCATGTATTGATAGGTCGCATAATCGATGGTCTGGTTGAGGAAGTGAACACTGCCGTCGGCGAAAGTGAACTGGGCACCTGTGGGATGCTTCGAGCGGAAGCCCCAAGAGTAGTTCCAGTTATTCTTCTGCCAGCATTGAGGATTCAAGTAGCCTCGGTCAATCGCTTCCTGTTGGTTACGTGCACATGTTGTCATCGTATTCAAGGGAGCCGAAGTTGAGGCGTGGGCGTTACCACCACCGTCAAAGTTCCACCAACCTGAAGCATGGCTGGTACAATCCATCAACACTTCGCCAACCATGATCGTGTTCGACGTACCGTCGGTGATTGAAGCGAGACGAATGTCGATGCCATGACGGCTGAAAAGACCGTTCACACGATTGACGTCCGAAGAACTACCGCGATTGGCCCAACCGCCTGGCATACGGTGGACATTGACTGTCGTAAACGTGTTGCAGGACCCACTATTGGATGTGACGAGTTGCGATCCGAGGTTCCCCGTATAGCTCGCCTGAGCCCAGACGCCACGAACCCGATCGCGAGGGTCGGAGGGACACATCGCGTAAGGGACCTGAATTCCGCGTGCCTGAATTAGCTGTCCTTCCCACTGCACCTGAGTATTGTGCGCATAGACGGAATTCATGTTCAACTTCTCGTACAGGGCGTTCTGCTCCATGAAAGGTAGAACGCGAACCTGCCACCCGATGCGTGGCGCCATGTTCTGACCCCAGGTTCGGCCAGTTACGCTCTTAAACGTTCCAGCAGGTGGAAGTTGCTTGTGCGTGTCATGGTACAGATGTACGGCAATGCCGTACTGTTTCAAGTTGTTGCCGCAACTGATGCGGCGGGCAGCTTCACGCGCCATCTGAACGGCTGGCAGCAATAGTGCGATCAAAATACCGATAATGGCAATGACCACCAGCAGTTCCACAAGCGTAAAGCCACGACGTGACCTCACTCGTTGTCTAAACATACGGAGACTCCTCACAGGATTGCGACACAGAATCGCGCCGCGAAATATAAATAAGAACAAGCGGCGTGGCATCGATTTGCCCGCCGCTTAAAACACTCGATTCGATTTTAGATGAGTATTTACCGCTTTCCAGTATAAATATGGCAAGTTTAAATCACAATGGCAAAACCACCACTCCACGCCCCCCCCGATTTGAGGTGCCAAGAAACGAAGAAAGCCCGGCCAAAATGACCGGGCTTTGCCGTTTTTACACCAAAATCTCTTCGGATAGAGATCTCAAAAATCCAGATTTAACGCTCGACAACCCTGCCGTCGTTTCGCGAACCCATGTATTGATAGGTCGCG
>JAKVBZ010000178.1 GCA_022448645.1 Pirellulaceae bacterium | reverse complement strand
ACGGCGAGTTGGACCTTCTCGGGTCTGGCTGATGGTGAGTACCAGGTAGCCGCCACCTGGGCCCATAAATACAACAATAGGTACAACACGCTGGATGCACCTTTCTCAATTACCAACGGCAGTAGTGGGACGGTCCTGGCAACGGCTACGGTGAATCAGCAGAATGCTCCGAGCGAGTTTGTCGATGAAGGTTACGACTGGGATACGCTTGCTACGGTCGATGTTACCGGTGGTAGTCTGGTGGTGACTCTGGGAGCAGGCTCAAGTAGGACTAAGTACACGGTGGCGGATGCCATTCGGATTGAGAAACTGGCCGGCGTCTCTCCGACGCTGACCGTGACGATTGCGGATGTATCGATCGTTGAGTCAGCGGGTGCCGCTGCTACTACGGCCACTGTGACACGCACCGAAACGATTGGGGACCTGGTGGTCACGCTTACAAGCGATGACACCAGCGAAGCGACCGTACCGGCTACGGTCACGATTCTCGACGGAGAGGCCAGTGCTACGTTCGACATTGCCGCGGTTGACGATATTATTTCCGATGGGACGCAAGCCGTGACGATTTCTGCTACTGCGATCGGGTATTCCGCCGGCAGCGATACCCTGTTGGTGACTGAGAAGGATTTGTTTGACGATTTCCATGACCAGTTGGATCCTGACACCCAGAATGAACGGCTTTTCAATGGGTACACGCATACTCGTCTCAGACGTACGTTGGGTGTGGATGTCAAGGGTCTCAATGCATACTTTGATAGTTATGACGTCTACGTTTACATCGACGCCGATGACAGCGAATCGGGTCCCGGTCATTCGGTGCGAAGCGTGTCGGACGGCACGACGACCTATTATCTGGATGATCCCCAGGGGAATACTTTCACCGGTACGTTTGTCGAAGTTTCATCGACTGATCGTTTGGCTCCTGGACTGGGTAACTTCGTGGTCTTCCGCGATGTGACGAGCGATGCTTTTTCACTTCGCATTGATGACGATCACGTTGTTGGCGGCGGTTGGAGAAATAGCCCGGCAATTAATGGTCTGCAAATCGTTGGTGGGCCAGATAAAGATGGTGTAGTGATTGGAGGTGATTTTGACGTCGATACGGTGGTTGGTGACAACGGCGAAGCCCGCCTGCTGAATGATGAGTTGGTTGAATTTGTGACGACCGATCACTCGATCGTCGATTCCACCGTACAAGCTGATTTCATTCAGGGAGGAGAGGATGCTGACGTGTTGGTAGGAGGGAACGGTATTGACGAAATCCTTGGTGAGGAGGGTCACGACCTGATTCTCGGAGACAATGCGAAGCTGTTAGTGTTTGAGGGTAAGGTGAGAGGTCTCGATTTCCATGGCGGTGCCGATGATGCCATAGAGGGCGGCGTGGATGTCTACGATGTCCTTGGTCTTGAGTTGCTGGATGACAACATCGGTGGAGATGACATGCTTGAGGGTGGAAAAGACGACGATTTAATCTATGGGCAGTACGGCAACGATTCGTTCGTGTTTGCTGGTGGTGGTCTCGGTAGTGATGTCATCGTTGAATCAAGAGACTCGGATAGCAGGTCGAACGATCCTCACGATCGCCTGGACTTTAGCAGCTTCATAGGAATGGTCGATGTTGATCTTGGTCGATCCAGGACCCAGACGGTTAATGGTGAGCTTTTTGAAGGGGATACCAATCTTAAGATACAGCTCCACCCCCGCCATGCGGTGGAAGATGTTACTGGCAGTGAATTTGACGATAAGATTGAGGGGAATCAGTGGCACAATACACTAATTGGACTCTCTGGTAACGATGAGTTAGACGGTCTGTCTGGCGATGATGTGCTGATCGGCAGTGATGGTGATGACGTGATCATTGGCGGTGAGGACGACGATTTGATTGACGGGAGCCTAGGAGACGATCGCCTATTTGGTGGTGGAAGTGATAGTCAATCGAATGATCTGAGTGACAACGAATTGAATGTTATTCTGGGTGGACCAGGAGCCGATCGGATAGAGGGTGGACGTAGCGTGGATTTGATCGATGGCGAGGCTGGTGTTGATGACATCATCGGCAAGGATGGAAATGACATTCTCTTAGGCGGTCTTGATGATGATACGTTGATGGGCGACGACGGGGCCGATGTCATAGAGGGGGGGCCAGGTCAAGATGGTTTTGTAACGATCCTCGATGACGGAGACATTGGCTTTACCCATACGGGCTTTATCTATCAGGACAATATTCAGGTAACCGCTGCTTATGATGGCGATAACCATAACATGCAGGGTGGCAGTGGCACGGCGAGTTGGACCTTCTCGGGTCTGGTGGATGGCGAGTACCAGGTAGCCGCCACCTGGGCCCACAAATACAACAACAGGTACAACACTCTGGATGCACCTTTCTCGATCGTCAACGGCAGTAGCGGTACCGTCCTGGCAACAGCTACGGTCAATCAGCAGAATGCACCGAGCGAGTTTGTCCATGGAGGCTACGGCTGGGATATGCTGGGCACGGTCAACGTTACCGGTGGCAGTTTGGTCGTGACTCTGGGAGCAGGTTCCGACAGCAATAAGTACACGGTGGCTGATGCCATCCGGATTGCGAGGCTGGAAGACATCTCTCCGACCGTGACGGAATCGCTTGCCCACACGTCGGTTACTGCATCAGCGGATGCCTCATCCACGATGACCACTGTGATAGGCACGTCCATATCCAGTACTACCTCGGACGTTGTGGTGGAGCCTGAAACGGGCGCGGGGCTGCTTGGATTAAGAGCGTTTTTTGAATCATTCGCATTGGCCTTTGAGCAGACATCTTTCTTCTTTGAAGATCCCAATGAGGGCAATACGACGCCGACCGACGACCGTCCACCGCGAATCTGGGTTGAATCATTTTTGGACGAGTTGCCACCAAGCCATCAAGACATGAATCCGCCGACCTTGTATCTCGAGTCAAGTATGGACAGGGCCTTGAATACTGATGAGGCGGTCTTTGAATCAGCGAGTGCTGCGGGCGCCGTCATGATCGTCGATAACGGCGACCTGGGCTTTACGCAGACGGGCTTTACCTATCAGGACAATGTTCAGGTGTCTGCAGCTTATGATGGCGATAACCACAACATGCGTGGTGGCAGTGGCACGGCGAGTTGGACCTTCTCGGGTCTGGCTGATGGTGAGTACCAGGTAGCCACCACCTGGGCCCATAAATACAACAACAGGTACAACACGCTGGATGCACCTTTCTCAATCACCAACGGCAGTAGCGGCATGGCCCTGGCAACAGCGATGGTGAATCAGCAGAATGCTCCGAGCGAGTTTGTCGATGAAGGTTACGACTGGGATACGCTTGCTACGGTGAACGTTACCGGTGGAAGTCTGATCGTGAGTCTGGGAGCAGGCTCAAACAGGTCTAAGTACACAGTGGCGGATGCCATCCGGATTGAGAAGCTGGCCGACACCTCTCTAGCCGTCACGGAGTCGATTACCGACTCGACAACTGATCCCATTAGGGTGAATAGATACGTCGCTGGTGCTGACATGTTAACGGATTTGATCCATGGCGGAACGTTTGCTTCAGGGTGAAGACCGGTGTTTGTGGGGGCGCAAGTTCTGTAAGGATCGGGACGCTGGAAATGAAGTTGGTTTGTACTGTGGTAGGTAACTGCTGCAGGCAGCTTGAATCTAGTGGCGAATTCATCTTGGATGGCTCGTTGCAGGTTTTCAGTCGTTGTCCTGGGATGTATTCGAGGTAATCACGGCAGTGTCATGGTGTGCTGGTCAGCACTTGTTTGGACACGGTCTGGTCCGATTGACACCGTCGCCGTTCTGGGAGGAAAAGCTCGGCCAATCTCCATCAAGGGTGCACGCCTTTCTGAGCGAAATCTTGCGGCTAATGCCAACGGGTCAAGGAGTGCGGACGAAAATCCAATAGCGAGAAGGTAAATCAGCAAAGCCTAGTGAGGCAGCTTTCTAACCTTGAACCTTTCCTTGGCATGCGAATTGAGTCTGTTCAGAGCTAGATAGATAAATGGCAAGTAAAGAACCTGCTATGACGTTGAATGGACGATTTGGTGTCCAAATCAACCGATGCTGTGCTTAAGCTAGGTTGAACTTTTCATGTATTCTGTGATCCAAGATTCCAATTCTTCCCAGTCGACAGGTGGCAGGTTGGATAAGTCGGGGCGAAGGCGTTGAGCGCCTTTGATGTAGACGTGGTTGATTTCCTGTTGATCCTTCGGGGTATTCCAGTGGACAAGGATGCGCACACATTTTTCAAGTGCACCGGGAACGCCCAATTCGTGGCAGCAGAGCAGAGGTACGTCGAGCCACCCTAATTGCCTTGCAGCTAGGGCAGGGAATTCCGCATTGAGATCGGGAGTGGTGGTGAAAATGGCGCTGGCGACATCTTCTGGGGCAATATCGTTTTGGCGGATCATCAAAGCCAAAAGTTGCCTAGCTGCAGATAGGATATCATCACGGGAATTGGAGTCAGCAACGGTAGCTCCACGAACGCCTCGGCAGATCATTTGGGTTTCTTCTGACGGCAAAGATGAGAACAACGGAAGTCCATTTGAGCTAGTATTGTACGCAGACTGTGGTGTCAGCGACATGGTAAGTCGTTTACAATCGCGACATTTACCCCATTTTGGTGCAATGAAGGGTGTGGAAGTAAAAAAAAAGTTGGCTTTGGGTTTTTTTTCACGATTCGAGAGTTGACACGAATCCAGAAAGCGCTAGAATTGACTCACTTGTCGGCAACGCTATAAGTGAAGCCGGTGGGAGAGTTTAGTTTCTCCCGAAATTTGTTCTTTGACAATTTGGCAGTTGACTTCTTTTGAATGCCAGCATGAGACTATGCTTTATCAGGCTTCCGGCGAACTTATTTAGCTGGAAGGTTTGGTGAAAACTATTAAAGATTGATTGAACCTTAACTTGGCTACTAACCCGGGCTGAGCAGCATTGGTGAGTAAAGACTTTCGGGTCATTGCGAACCGGCGGCTTTAGTTCGGAAAAGCAAAACCAATTGAAGGGTTTGATCCTGGCTCAGAATGAACGTTGGCGGCGTGGATTAGGCATGCAAGTCGCGCGACAAGCCTCTCTGCTTGCAGAGAGGTGGAGGAGCGGCGAAAGGGAGAGTAACGCGTGGGTAACCTACCTCTAGGTCTGGGATAGCGGCTCGAAAGGGCCGGTAATACCAGATAATGTCTCCGGACCAAAGGTTAGATTCCGTCTAGAGATGGGCCCGCGTCCTATTAGCTTGTTGGTGAGGTAACGGCTTACCAAGGCTGAGATGGGTACCGGGTGTGAGAGCATGGCCCGGCTCACTGGGACTGAGACACTGCCCAGACACCTACGGGTGGCTGCAGTCGAGAATCTTCGGCAATGGGCGAAAGCCTGACCGAGCGACGCCGCGTGCGGGATGAAGGCCTTCGGGTTGTAAACCGCTGTCAGTAGGGAGGAAATGCACCAAAGGCTAACCTTGGTGTTTGACCGATCTTCAGAGGAAGGCCGGGCTAAGTTCGTGCCAGCAGCCGCGGTAAGACGAACCGTCCGAACGTTATTCGGAATCACTGGGCTTAAAGAGTGCGTAGGCGGCTTAGCAAGTTGGGTGTGAAATCCCTCGGCTCAACCGAGGAACTGCGCCCAAAACTGCTAGGCTT
>JAKVBZ010000177.1 GCA_022448645.1 Pirellulaceae bacterium | reverse complement strand
CTGTAAATAGTCCTGGTGAGCAGGACGATCGCCCCACCGCTGGCGGACACGGTATTCCTCCAGGATCAGGGGCAGCGGCAGGTCCTGGGAAGAACCCAGCTGGGGGTAACTTTGGAGATACTGTTCTAACAACCAGCATTCAGGTTGCGGCAAACTTTTCAGGGCAACCGTACTTTGGTCCGCCTGGTTGCAACCGTCAGTCTTTTTAGTGGATGTGTTGGAGGTACTTTGTCGCCAACGATATTCCAAGTCCAATTTAACCAGTTCGTTGAGGATGATCCGTTGCAGATCCTGGGGGGAATCGTCGGAGAGAAACTTTCCCAGGTCTGGAGCCGTACCGTCAATCCAGGCTTCTTCGAAGCGATAGATTGCCGTCTCCAGCTCGGGCAGGTGATTGGTAGCCGAATTGCCTGGTGGTTGGTTCATGGAACTCAATCGCAGCAAAATCGCGAGGCACAGATACTCACGATGTCAGTGGGTTTGAAGCGTGGCTCAGTTATGGGTGTCCTCGGGGCGCATCTTCTTCAAGTCGCTGCCTAAGATAGCATGCTTCAGCATTGCGCGGGACAGGCTCACCCTAGGGGGGTCGAACTATTTGCGAATTCCCGTGGAAACAGGCCTCATCAAGTTGCCGGCGGCGCAGAATCCGACACAGTCAATTCACCCCCTGCACTGCTCGATATTAACCTCCTTCGCATCATCCAATCCTGGCCGGCGCTGAGCCAGGCAACCCGACAGCAGATCATGCGAGTGTTGGACGGTTAGTCACGCCGTTTCCGTGCTGGCCGATGTGACGATGTGCCGATGCGGCGATACGGATTCTTCCGAACAGGCCCTTACGAAAGAGGTCCGTCCAACCTGATTGCGAACCTACACCTCCACTTTTCCGATACATGACGGCTCGAAACGTTTATCAATGGCGATGTCGTCTGTCGTGAACGACTCGGCGGGCTGTTGCGATACTATTATCGCGAAGCGGCGTAGGATGGCGACAACGTTTCGCTGCCAGTCCGCGCCGAAAGTGCGCGCGAAGATTGTGAAACAGATCGATCTCGGATTGTAACCCCCATCGGATGCAGTGAATCGGAATCCACGTTCGGCTCAATTTCCATCCGATTTACGACGACTCAATCAGGTGTTTGAGGAGTAAACGCGCCGATCTAGTTTTTTGACACTACGACCAGGCCGTAGGTACTTCCTGGCGTATAGTTTCCCGTAGCCATGCGGAAGAGCCGAAAGTCGCCACTAAGTTTGTTTTGGCGGCTGATGATGATGATCAGGTGAGTGACTAGTCGGCCGAGGGCCGGTCGTGCCACCGTAGCAACCGCGCTGCCGCCCGATCTGACGAAAACCTTTTGGCCCGGCATTGGTTTGTGCGCGTCTGGCCACTGGCATCACCGCGCCCGCAGCCATCGCGTCTTTACCCTGCGGGTTTCCGCCTTTTAACCCCAGAAATTCTTGAGCTGTTCGTCGGCAGGGACATCAAGCAGAAATTTCCTGCTAAACTCGTGTTCTTCTATTCCGGCAAACTCTCGGAGCGCTGCGTGGATGTGCTCCGGCCGAACTCTAATGCCTTTATCCTTATCCGTTGCGAGCGACTTGGGATTGATGGGGATCAGGAATTGTTTATCGTCCGTTCCCCCGATGACGCGATTTCCTTTGATCCCGGCTCCCATGAACATGATCGAACCCACCGACCAATGGTCCTTGCCATTCCCTTTGTTGTAGTTCGGTGTCCGTCCCATCTCGCTTTGAATCACGAACACGAGTTTTTCGCGAATCTTGAGTTCTTCGGCTTTGCTGGCCAGGTAATCGATGCCAGCCAGGAACTCTGGAATGAGTTTCATTTGATCGGTGTCGTTATTGGCATGACTGTCGAATTGTCCGATGGAAAGGTTCGCTGAAACACAGACTCCAGCCTTGAATGATGCAAGGGCAATGTCAGCCTGTTGAGAAAGTCGCCCTTCGCTTTGCGATCGAGGAATGTAGGGTGTGATGCGTTTGAGAGCTTTGGAATTGAGTTGTGCGGCATACAGCATACCTTGTGCCCGTTTGAGTCGTGGTAGACGAGGTTCGGATTCGCGTTCTGCTCGCTGCAATTCGAGTGCCGTTTCAATCCGGTCTCTGACAAAATCATCGCTATAAAAGTTCCGCGGGTTTCCACCGACTCCATCTGCATTGGCAAGTCGACTCAATGAACTCAGGTAGGGCACGCGCGACATCGGCACGATATCTCCAGTCGCTGAGTATTGTCCAAAGGTCAAAAAGGCAAGAGGGACTTCCGAGCCATTGCAGGCTGCAACCAGTGCGGCAAAAGTTGGATATCCCAGAGAGTCAAGCTTGCCGGTCGCCATGTATCGCGAGCAAGGAGAGTGATTGTTGACTGAATAATCGAGACCATTAAAGACCAACAGTTCCCCAGAGTACTTCTGGAAGAAGTCCTCATTGCTCATTCCTGCCGCAATCTGCTTCGCGATGGGTGCAAACTGTAGATTGCCCTGCCTGAGAATGTCGCCTTCCTGGTAGAGGCGGTTGATCTCATTCACACCTTTGGGGTCCATAATGTACGTGGTATCCCAACCACCGGAAGCATTCAACACAACGTAGTACGGTCCTTCGTAGGGGGCTAATTCAGCCTTCTCTTCTTCTGCGCACGCCAGGTAGCGTTGCCCAACAGGCGCAGCGAAACCTAAGCCTGCTGCTCCGCAAAGCTTCAGAAAGTTGCGACGTCTCATGGAAGGCCTCTTCTTACTCGTAGAGAAATTCATGCTGTCGTAGCAAGTAGGTCACAACACCACGCCAGGCTCGGATCGTGTATTCTGGATCGGGGTCACGAGGAGTTTTTTCGCGTAGTGTCTGGCACGAGTAACTCTCTCTTGGATCAAATGTTTTTTGTGACTTAGCGTCGTGGATAATACCTGCAAACAGGTCGAAAGTCCTTTGTACTTCGGAATCATCTATCGCGTCATCTCGGCCTAGTATTAAATCGTGAAGATGAATAATCGCACGCTGTATCTGTTCATTCGATTTAGCATCCAAGCCTGGTACGACAATTGGTTCGATACTGGGAAACAAGCGGCGTTGCCCTGGAGGAAGCGAAAAGTCAGCTGCCACATTCTTGCAGGCAACGTCATTGGCCATGATTCGCTGAATGGCTCCCATTACCCCGGATGGCTCAGTGATCCGTTTGGTGACAGATTTCGAATCAATTCCGCCATAGAGAATATTAAACTTGCTTTCTCGATGCGTGAGTTGGCCCCACTTCCTGCCGAAGATGGCTGTCAGCTTTCGCTCCAGTTGCTCAGGGGAGAGCATGTGAACCAGTCCAAGATCATCCAGTTCGGCCAAACGATTCGCATCTTTCGGGGACGCGCCCAGCCCTTCAACCTGATAGAACTTCGATTGGATCAACTCCGGGAAGATGACCTTGAGGTTAAAATTCGCTTCGGAAAACCGAGTTGCGATCTGTTCAATGTCACTGCGTTGTAGCAGATACGCCCTGCGTTTTGCAGAAAACAGTGGGTCGTCGATATCCTCTGGCGGCAGCAAAGGCTTGCGACCGTAGAGGATGTACCAGACATGTTTGACCATCGCCACGGCAAAGCGTGGATCCTTCGCCGTCCGTTCACCAAGCCATTGTAGCGATCGCCAGCGCTGATCTGTCGGTAAGTCTTCGCCGTCCAGACCAGGACCGAACATGTCTTCGTACCAACCATCCTTACGAGGCCCGTAAACCCCTTTGCCATCAACCACGTAATAATCCTGAAACAGACCGGCAACGGGATCTATAACTTTATGGCAGACAACGCAATCGGCCGCTTGCATCGTGGGAATTTCGTATTCGGTCGTAATCTTGGCCGCATCGTTCACACGCGGCGCAAGGGCCATAATATCGATACCCAGAAAATGCTCGAAATACATTCTCACGCGCAGACGATTTCGATTGGTTTCCGTCGTCGGATACCTTTTCAAGTATTGAAATGTGCTCAGAAGGCCCGTATGGGGGTAGAACCCCGTGGGTGACTCCTGGTGTGACCGACCATTGCGATGTTTTAACGAAGGCAACCTGGCAGGGAGATATTCAAAGGGATCGGTAGAATCTTTAAACTTGTCTTTCAACTCCCCGTAGATTCCATAGCCACGTGAAGTATAGGGTGTCACCATGATGTAGTCTGCGGTCACGATTTCAGTAAAGGGACGCTCATTGCGGACAATATATTTGATTAACTCCAACGGCTCCCGCAGCATTGCCTCACGATAGTCGTCGGCCAGTTTGTAACGAGCCTTTCTCTGCGCGTCCTCATCGCCTGCCGAGGAAAGGTCGTGCTTTTGATACCAGTTTCGGTTCTTGAAATGTTCATACGAAAGAGCCGTCTCGGGGACACCGTCGTAACCACGGATCAGCAAGATGTCATTGAATGCTTCCTGTAACCGTTCGTAAAAAACCTCTTCCTGCATCATTTGGTCGACAATAGCATCCATTGCCTTGAGGCCACCCTTTTGAACGGCAGCTTGTTCCGATGGAGTCGGTAACCGCCCCGCCAATGACAGAGTCACCCGCCGCAGCAATCGACGAGGAGCCATCATCTGAACTTCCTCAAAGAAGGGTTTTGAGTTCAGCTCTACAAGCTGGGGGACTTCATCGGGTTTTCCTGTGATTCGGCTTACAAAACGGCTGAGAATCTTGTAACCGGTCGAATCTTTCTTGAGAACTTCTCCACCACCGTGATCCAGCTCACCGGCGATTTTCAAGAGCAGTCGAGACGTGCCCTCTTCCTTTGCGATGGCCATACGAACGAAGGCCTCTCGGTTCTTACCCGGCGCGGTTTGGTCTTGCAATGTTTCTCGCAGGACGAATTCACTCTCCGCAGCATCCCCCTTCGTATTGTGGCACTTCAAGCAGGTACGCTCACCAACTTTCCCCCAAACTTCCTCGGTAAAAAAAGAATCAACGCGAAAGCATTCCGGCCCGCGATGGGTCACGGTTTTCGCGCGACCGGGCACATCTCTGGTCGCTGGTTTTCGAGTTGAAGTGTTGTCCGGTTGTTTGTCGTCGCTGCCCCAAAGGCCAGTTGCGATCACCATCAAGATCACGGCGAGGCAGAGTCGTGAATGTGCAGATTTATTCATGAGCAGTTTCCTGGCACGCGATTGTTTCGTGCCCTGTGCATTCTACTTAAAGTTTGTCAAACTGGACCACTCACTCGCCATTAGTCCCGCAAAACGTGGAAATCCAGCAGCCGATCCACGGCCAGGAAGCGGATGCAGTGGATCGAATGCGAGAGATGTTTGCATATCAGCCCGAACCCGTAGTGTCAAATAACTCAGCCGAACCGTTTCCCCAGGGATTCACCGTACATCTCGATCATTTCTGACCTGAGCCTTCGGCCGAATGATGGGCCCTTAATCTCGACGCAACCCGGAGGATTGGTCGCCTAGTGCTGTGCGATCATGCGGCGATCGGCGTACTAAGTTGACGGCCGTCGCTGAACGCCTCACGGTAAAGGGTCTCCGCCCTTCTTACCTCTCGGCGCACAACATGAATTTCGTCCTTGCGCCATGGCAGCCGCTTTTCGCTCTACTCGCTGGATGGGTCAATCGACAACAACAGGAAGTGATCGATTACCTGCAAACTGAGAATCGAGCGATGAAAGAGCA
>JAKVBZ010000176.1 GCA_022448645.1 Pirellulaceae bacterium | reverse complement strand
CCAATCATTCCAACCGGCATTTTTTAAGTCTTCGAAAGCCAGTGTGCAGCTTTCATAATAGGCAGAATCCCAGAGTGGCAGGCGTGTCGGATCATCGTCGTCGGTGGCGAGGCCTGCGTCGCTTGCATGGTCTTCGCCATCGTCGAGAATACCGCAATGCCCGGTGATGTCGTTGTCGCTAACCTCGGTGGTGTTACTTTGTAAATAGTCGACCGTCACTGCGCTCTCGATCCAAGTAGTCCCACTAGGAATGGTAGCGGAGAGCGTGACGGTATACTCCAAGACGACACTGCCGCCGGTCAGAATCGGATCGATCCGAAGTGTACTTCCTGTGGATAGCGCTGCAGCATTGGCGAGACCGCCGACGGTCAGGCTGCCGGAAAGGTAATCGGTATACGCGGGCACCATGCCGCTGACATCGATGGTAGTGGCTTGGTCGGAACCGGTATTTTCAATCGTCACCGTGTAGACAATCTGATCACCTGAGGAAAGTGGTATGCCGGTGAAGCCGACTTGCATGGCTTTGGTGGTCGCAACCAATATCGCGTCGCCGCCACCATCGGGCTCGCCGTCGTTGTTGCTATCGGTATCCAGATAGTTGGCAAGACCATCGCCATCCGGGTCGGAAGTGCCTTCGTTGGCAGTAAAGAGACCGTCGCCATCATCGTCTGTGTCCACACGATTGACTTGGCCGTCACCATCGGTGTCGATTTCACCCTCGACCGCATCGGGCACGCCGTCGGCGTCGCTATCGAGGTCGAGGTAGTCGGCGGTACCGTCGTTGTCACTATCGAGACTGCCTTCCAGCGCGTCACTACTACCATCTGCGTCAGAGTCTGTATCGAGGTAGTCAGACGTGCCGTCGAGATCGCTGTCCACATTGGTTTCAAGGCTGTCAGTCAAGCCGTCGCCGTCACTATCCTCGTCCAGATAATTTGCAGTGCCGTCTCCATCACTGTCGATGGTCCCTTCTTCTGCTGTGGGGATACCATCGCCGTCATCATCACTATCGACATAGTCGGCGACACCGTCGCCGTCACTGTCTGCGGTGCTCTCGCTACTATCGTCGACACCGTCGCCGTCACTGTCTGTGTCGAGGAAGTCAAAGGTGCCATCAAGGTCAGTGTCCACTGCGCCCTCAACAGAGTCATCAATGCCATCGTTATCCGAGTCGGTATCTAAATAGTTTGCGGTGTTGTCGCCATCCGCATCATCCGTGCCCTCAGTTGGAGTTACAATACCATCCCCGTCGTCGTCCGGATCGTTGACGTTCGGAGTGCCATCGCCATCGCTGTCTCCCGGAAGCTCATCAGCATCGAGAACGCCATCACCATCGGCATCAGTACCATCGGTGTTGGCTGTTACGATCCCTGCAGCCGAGAGCGCGCTCACGGGGTTACTTTTGACCGAGAAAACTGCGTCGTTGAAATCTTGGTCACCGACAACGCTTCCGTTTGCGCGTCGGAAACGACTGATATCCTCGAAGCCGACGATAATTTCACTGCGGTTTTGACCGTCAAACAACAGTGCGACTTGTCGGCTAAGGTTGGTTGACGAATCCGTGGACAGGTCGGCGGTGGCCTCCGCCACTGGGTTGAGGAAGTCAGTGGTGAAAATCACATCGGGCGAGGTGCCGGCGCTGTTCGGCTGGCGCAGCCGACCGTTCCCCAACCAACCTCTAGCGATCAGGAAAAATCCAATTTTTGTTCCTGTTGGGAAAATTCGCCCATCTCCCAAAACATACGAATCTCCTGGGACCAAGATACCGCCACTGCTATCGAGCTCGGATGCATTGGGAAACACCCAACCAATTTCAACCCCAGGGACCTCCAGAAACTCTTGAATGGATACCCGTCCCGAGCCGTCGGTGTCTACATCCGCCTTAGTCAGGCCCACAAAAGTGTCTTGGGTAAAGGTGTAATAGCCCACTGCGTTCCGGTAGCCCGCGCCTTCGTCAATGAAAGTGACGCGCACCTCGGCATTACCGGTGAGCGTTAGATCATTTTGGTAGGCTGGGTTCAGGAAGGACTCGTCTACGTTACTGCCCTCCGACAAGACGCTACTCACGATTTCTAGGAAACTACTCGGCACTTCAACGGGATCGTAGCGATCAAAGCTTCCTTCGCGTGCATCGGTGTAGCCATCGTTGTCTGAATCTAAATCGAGAAAGTTTGCCGTGCCATCGCTATCAGCGTCACCCGCACCTTCCACCTCGTCGGCCAAACCATCGCCGTCACTGTCTAGGTCGTAGTGATTGGAAGCACCATCACCATCACTGTCGATCGTACCTTCCACACTGTCTGGAATACCGTCGCCGTCTGAATCTGCCTGCGCATGTGTATGAGACGTCGCAAAAACGAAAATACTGACACACGCGAGCACTTGGAGGTATCGACTCCGTCGCCAGAGCCGAAAGTCGCGCGATGTGCTAGACTGCGTCAGTAAGGAAAATAAGTAAGCGGGGGATATAGATTGGGGTAGGTTCATGGTACGTAGGGGTCGACTGCGATAAGCAGGCGACATGCCGCCAAAATTCCAAATCCCCTAAAGAACTGGTTATCATATTTATAAAAAATTCTTATTTCCTCGAAGGCAGGATAAATACGAGCTTTCGGTAAATTTTACCGTCTTTGAATCAGCGCCCAAAACATCTCCTGAACTTTTTACAGGCGACCGAAACGAATGTCTCCACCAGCCAACGAAATTGTTTGAACTACGAGATGTTGGCCGAAGCCGAGGCGGTTCGAGAACCGTGCTGCTTCGACCAACGCCGCTGAGCGAAAAAATCGACCCAGCCCACATGGATGAGGCCCTCGGACGCGTTCGCGGCGTTGCTCGGGATAGGGTTCTGACCAGTGCGTCAAACTAAATGCGGACTACACTAGCTCTAGGCTGCAAAGAAACAGACATCTGAAAGTGAAAGACCCCGAGCTCACCGCGCAGGCCGTTCGCGGACTCACCTAAGGCAGAATCATTTTCACCACGCCCGACAGTTCCCTTAAAACCGCAAAAGAACTCAAGCGACTGAAGAGCGGAAACGTGACTGCTTTTCGAAGCCGCTACAGAGCGTAAGCAAACTAGAAACCATACGGACTGCGGCCATTGCCACGCACGCGCTGTTGCTTCGGCGCAGGCGGAGTCTCCAGATAGAGACTATACCACTGGTCCCCCAGTCCGGCGTTGGAGAATTTGTTCACGCGATCGTTGGAGAGATGCTCCCAGTTCTTAATAAAGATCTCGGCCCCCGTTTTCTCTTTGGCCTGTAGCAGAATCCGGCGGGCCTCATCGGGCTTGCCCACTTGGACGTAAATCCAAGACATCAAGGCGTAGAGGATCGTGCCGCCATCGCCCCGAGCCCAACGAATCCGACTCTTGTAAACCTTTTCCGCCCCCGCCACGTCGTCTTTCTTGTAGCAGCGCGCCATTCGCATAGCTGCTGTCATGGGCTCCATCATCATCGGGCCACGCATGAAGCCGCAGGTGGCCAAAATCTGGTCCGCCTTGTCGAATTCCTTAAGCTGATAGTGAAACTGAAAGCGCATGGTCGCGATCTGGCGCCCGGTGAGCAAGGACCACTTGCGAAACGGTTCCAGCCGATCGGCGAACTCCAGCCCCTGCTTGAGCATGGCTTGTTGATCCGCTTCGATCTGTCGCTGCATCTGCTTCACGTTGCCACCGGGCTTGTTCTGAAACTGCTTTATCTTTCGCTGCATGACGCCTTGCGCGGATTGCATCCGCTCCTGAAGCTCGCTCTGGACCTTGGACATTTTTCTGCGAACCGGAAGTCCAACCAAGAAAAACACGCCAAGAAACGCAAGAATGCTGTAGAAAACCGTCCACCCCGTGCCGAAATGCGAATTAATCATAGCGACCGTCAATGCGGCCGTGATGAGTGCTGAAATGAGAACTGTAAGCATACTGGTCGACCTTTTTGCTTAGGGGGACCGGAGGAGCAAACGCAAAATACACAGATGAAGCGATACAGAACGGTGACGTCTTATGCCGCCTCCTTGAACCTCCGGAGATATTTATAACCAACGAGCTTTTCGCTCTCTTCATCCCAAAGGCGTAAGTGGATCGATTTAATACTGGAGCGCAGGGTTAGCTCGGGCACTTGCTGGAAGAAGGGCTCTGCATTGTGGCAGGCTTCCAAATTGTAGTTGGGGATGCGCGAGCTCAGATGGTGAATGTGGTGGAATCCGATGTTACCGGAAAACCACTGCAAGATTTTGGGCAACTTATAGAAGCTACTCCCCCGCATGGCAGAGGTTAGGTAGTCCCACTCGTCTGCGTTGCGCCAATAGGTATCTTCGAACTGGTGCTGCACATAGAACAGCCAGACGCCTGCCGTGCCGGAAACGAGGGTCACAACCAGCTGAATCCAGAAAAAATTCCAGAATCCGAGGATCAGACTCATCGTGGAGATGTATATCGCCAGCCCAATATTGGTCCACAGGACAGAACGCCGATCACGTCGACTGGCTCCGTCAAAGGCAAAGCGTTGGTAAATCCAAAACAAACCAATCGGCGCGATCACAAAAACGACGATCGGGTTCCGCGAAATCACATAGCGCAAACGCATCCAAGGGCTTGCAGAGCGGTATTCATTCACTGTCATCGTCCAGATGTCGCCCGTGCCCCGATGGTCAAGATTGCCGGAAGTGCCGTGGTGCACGGCATGCTGCCAACGCCAGTAGCGGTATGGCGTAAACGTCAAGATTCCGGTAATAAAACCCAGCACATTGTTCGCACGCTTCGACTCAAAGAACGAACCGTGCCCACAGTCGTGGAAGATGATAAAGATCCGAACTAGGAATAAACCCGCAATTGCGGCCAGTGTGAGCGTCAGCGGCCATGAAATCTGCACGGTAAAACAGGCAGCAATCCACAAAAGCAAATAAGGTCCGATAGAGTTTACGATCTGCCAGCTACTCTTTCGCAAGCACGGCTGTTGGTATTTGGTTACGATCTTACGCCAATTGACGGGCTCCGCCTCAGCCGGATTCGGAATTGGGGTATTAGTGGCGGGTTTTGGTTTTTCCTTCAGATCCTTCACCACGCAATAGGGCTTACCGACTCAGTTCGGGTCAATGATTAAACCCGCGCTATGCAAACTCACAGCCAGCAGCCCTCTTATAAATCGGGCTCCCCTCGCGCAATCTGTATTGGATCGGGTAGACTCGAAAAGAGAGCCCTGAGTTGGACTTATACACTCCGAAACAACCTCACCTTAAATATAAAAACGAAATCAGCAAATCGCGGCCTAGAGCACATTGCAGAAAGATAGTCTCATAGGCTGGGATGGATTTTGGTCACAGCCAGGCGTGATGAGGCCGCTACGGGAGTTCGCGGCGTTGCCCGCACAGTTACGCACCTCGGTGCGCTCCTGTGCGGGCGCCTTGCGCTGCTCACGTAGCGGCTTTCACCTATGCGACTATCTTTCTGCAATGTGCTCTAGTATCGATCTACTCGCGCACCTTAATGGGCTCAGGGTCGATATCACCAACTATACTCGCCCTCAATCGAGCTACAATCTGAAGGCACCTGCCATCCCTCAAAGCTATCTGGCTGAATCAACTCAACGACATCAGCACCCTCGACTACCGGCTCAGAATCCCTGATTTCAGAGTGCAAACTCGCAGCAGTCGATTCCTCTTCGAATCAGAAAAAAGGTCGCAGGGGCGGACGAGAAT
>JAKVBZ010000175.1 GCA_022448645.1 Pirellulaceae bacterium | reverse complement strand
AAAGGCCAAGCCTCTTTTCTTTCTGGTTGGTCCACTTTCTGGTTGGTCTAGCGGCTTGCAGAGCAAGCGGTAGCATTGGGGCGCGATGGGGACGCATCGCGCGAACCGGTTGGGCCACAAAAAAGGGGGTCTATTATTTTCGGCACGGTTTGCTGGCAGTAATCTGGTTGGTCTGCGAGGTTGGCGTCGTCTTTGAGGGGCGGGCTTCTGGCAAAATTTGGGAATTCTTGAATCGACGTTTGTTAGGTCCAAGGAGGGGGAAAAATTAGGCTGTGGCCCGGGAAAAACGGTGGTTTTGACCTTCGATACCCCCTTTCCCAGAGACAGATCTAAAAATCCATTATCGACACAAGGTGTTGTATGATAGCATGTTACGAAATACAGGAAATTCAATTGACGAAGTGATCTGGATGTGTAAGATCTGACGACTTAACAACTGGATATTGTAGTTCTTTGAAGGACATCTACAATATATAGTGGTCACTGCCGAGAAAATGGTTGGATTACTCGGGTTTAGACCACCGACGGCCCTAAATGTTGTGTAGAGCAAACAATTTAGTCGCCGATCGTAGAAGTAGGTGTATCTGAACAAATGTATACAATGGAAGGGATTCCCATCGGTTTTGCGCTCAGGAGGAAGCATCAATGACGACAGCTCATGCTACAAAGTTTGACTCACCTGCAGTCCATACACGTTCGACCGGGCCGTTCAGCGGTCAACTCAAGGTCGAGTCGCAATTTTGTCCCAGCGATGTGGCTGATCCAATGGATACAGTCGAGTGGGAAACGCGGACCTCGCAGATCCAAGGCGAGGGGGGCGAAGTTGTCTTTGAGCAGACCAACTGCGAAGTGCCGTCGTTTTGGAGCCAACTGGCAACGAACGTTATTTGCAGCAAATATTTTTATGGTGAGGTCGGTACACCTGAGCGTGAGTACAGCGTGCGTCAATTGGTCCACCGCGTGGCGCGGACGATCACCGATTGGGGTGTGAGCGATGGTTATTTTGCGTCGTCCGAGGACGGCGAGCGGTTTTATCGTGAGTTGGCATGGTTGTGCCTCCATCAACACGGGGCCTTCAATTCCCCAGTGTGGTTCAACGTTGGGTTGTACCATCAGTATGGTGTGACTGGAAACAAGTGTAATTGGCATTGGGATTCGACTGCAGAATGTGTGGTCCAGCCGGAGAATCCGTACGAGTATCCGCAAGGTTCGGCCTGTTTTATTCAGCATGTCGAAGACAACATGGAAGACATCATGCGCCTAGCGACGAGTGAGGCGATGTTGTTCAAATTTGGGTCGGGTACGGGTACTGATCTGTCGAGTTTGCGTTCGTATCGGGAGAAGCTCTCTGGTGGAGGGAAGCCATCCGGACCGCTTTCATTCATGAGGGTGTATGACCAGATCGCGGCGGTGGTCAAGAGTGGTGGTAAGACACGACGGGCTGCGAAGATGCAATCGCTCAAGGTGTGGCATCCAGATGTGATGGAGTTTATTGAGTGTAAGTGGAAGGAAGAACAAAAGGCCCGCGTTCTCATTGAGAAGGGTGGATATGAAGCGAACTTCAATGGCGAGGCTTATAGTTCGATCATGTTCCAGAACGCAAACCTTTCGGTGCGAGTGACTGACGATTTCATGCAGGCAGTCGAGAATGACGAGTCGTGGATCACGCGGTGGGTTACCGACCAGAAGACCGAGGGGCCAGCCTACCGGGCACGCGATCTTATGGACCGCATGGCCGATTGTGCCTGGCATTGCGGCGATCCGGGTGTTCAGTACGACACGACCATCAATCGCTGGAACACGTGTCCCAACAGTGGCCGGATCAATGCCAGCAACCCGTGCAGCGAGTACATGTTCCTGGACAATACGGCGTGTAACCTGGCCAGCATCAATTTGATGAAGTTTCGCCGCTCCAATGGTACCTTTGATTGCCAGCGGTTTGTGGCTGCGGCGCGGATCTTTTTCATCGCGCAGGAGATCCTGGTCGATCACGCGAGTTATCCGACAGCCGAAATTGCCCACAATAGCCATTTGTTCCGGCCATTGGGGCTGGGTTACTCAAATTTGGGTAGTTTGTTGATGGCCGGTGGTATGGCTTACGATTCGGATGCGTCACGCGGTGTTTGTGGGGCACTAACAGCTTTGCTCCACGGGACGGCCAATCGGACCAGCGCCGAACTGGCTGAAGCAGTGGGGACATTCGACGAGTACGAGAAGAATCGCGAACCGTTCTTGCGAGTGATGCAGATGCACAGTGACTCGGTGGACCGGATCGATTCCCAGTGTCCGCCTTACCTCCGTGATGCGGCCAAGGAACTGTGGGACGAGGTGCTTGTGGCAGGGGCTGCCCACGGTTTTCGCAATGCGCAAGCGACCGTCCTCGCCCCAACGGGCACGATTAGCTTCATGATGGACTGCGATACGACAGGTATCGAGCCGGACATCGCGTTAGTGAAGTACAAACAACTTGCCGGCGGTGGCATGCTCAAGATAGTCAACCGCACCGTGCCACTAGCGCTGCAGACGCTAGGGTTTGATGAACCGGAAATCAAGTCGGTCCTTGCATACATTGAGGAGAATGACGCGATTGAAGGTGCGCCCAACGTGCGACCGGAGCATTTGTCCGTATTCGACTGTGCGTTTACGCCGCGCAACGGTACTCGTAGCATCCCGTGGGACGCGCACGTCACCATGATGGCTGCGGCGCAACCATTCCTCTCTGGTGCAATTTCCAAAACGGTCAATATGCCACGCGACACAACTCCAGCTGAAATTGCCAAGGCCTACACCGATGGCTGGCGACTGGGATTGAAGGCTTTGGCCATTTACCGTGATGGTTCTAAAGAGAGCCAACCCCTGGCGACCAGTCCTGAAGGCGATCGGGCAGCAGAAAAGGAAGAAGCCAAAGTCCGGATTGTCGCCAAGCCATTCCGAAAGCGGCTTGCGGATACACGTCAATCCATTACCCATAAATTTAGTGTTTCAGGCCATGAAGGCTATGTGACCGTGGGGCTGTATGACGATGGTCAACCTGGGGAACTGTTCATCACCATGGCGAAAGAGGGAAGCACCATCGGGGGATTGATGGACGCCTTTGGGACTGCCGTATCGATGAGTCTTCAGTACGGTGTTCCCTTGGAAGATTACGTTCGCAAATTCTCTCACATGCGATTCGAACCGCAGGGATTCACCAAAAACCCCAATATCCGCATCGCAAAAAGTCTCATCGATTACATCTTCCGATGGCTCGGTATTACATTTTTGCCCGGTTACAAGGAGGCAACTCTGGGGATCTTTTCAGATGAACCAAAGGGTCAGGCGCCAGATAGTGAGAGCCCGGCAGACAAAGGGACGGATGCCAAGTCGGGAACTTTGCCTGTCACCCAGGAGGTGAGCGACTTGTCCGTCTCCGGTGGTAACCAGCAGGCCCCAGAAAGTGACAAGCAATCGAAGGCGTCTCCTGAGCCGATGGTGACCTTGGCCGATCGGCAACCTAACGACTCGATCGCCGTGGAGGGTTCCAAAGTTGGAACAGGCATGGAGGATGGTGCCCAGCAGCATTCCAATGGACATTCCAATGGACATTCCAATGGACATTCCAATGGACATTCCAATGGATTGGATACCAAACTCTTGGAGCGAGCCGGAGTCATGCTTCGTGTACCGGACCACTCCGGGGAGTTATTGCTGGAAGACCCCCCAGAAGGTGGCTTCCAGAATGAAAAAATTACCCGAAGCACTCAATTTGCTGACTTTCAGGTCGATGCGCCTGCCTGCGATAACTGTGGTGCGATTACCGTTCGCAATGGTAACTGTTACCTTTGCCATAATTGTGGTAGTAGCATGGGCTGTAGCTGACGCCCCGCCAAACTTAAGCTGTTGGGAACGCAAGTTTCCGGATGGTAGTTTCGGTTCCAGGTGCGTTCTTGGACTCGTTTCCAGGCGGTGTTTTCTCGTAAGACGCTTGTTTCTTGCTGTAGCTTATAGGCGTACAAAAGGATTTGGCGCAAACGATCTAACCGGGCACCGTGCCCAGTGATTTGGGTCGATGCATCTTCGCAATCTTGCTCTCTGGGAGACAGCTGGAGGCTTCTTCCTGCCAGCTGCGATAGACTGTCAACATGCAGTGATAGCACTCCGTGTGAGTTTGACCGAATCGCCAATGGCGATTGACGTTTTCCAGCTATCTTTCTACGATCCCAAACCCCTAGATTTGATTCTCACAAGCCGAGGAACACCATGCGCACGAAGCGAAGCGAGGCTACAGCGGTGCCGCTGCTTGACGTTCGACGACAAAACAGTCCATTGCGGGTTGAGATCGATGAGGCAATCGCCGAGGTCAGCCAATCGGCAGCATTTATTCTGGGTCCAGCTTGCCGTGAGTTTGAGGCAGCCGTAGCCGATTATTGTCAAACGAGCCACGCGATAGGTTGTGCGTCGGGCAGCGATGCACTGCTGTTGACGTTAATGGCGTTTGATATAGGGCCGGGTGACGAAGTCATTCTGCCGAGCTTCACCTTTTTTGCCACGGCCGGATCGGTTTGGCGACTGGGGGCAAAGCCGGTATTTGCCGATATCGTTCCCAACACATTCAATATCGACCCCGACGATATTGAGCGAAAGATCACACCCAACACCAAGGCTATCATTCCTGTTCATTTGTTTGGTCAGTGTGCCCAAATGTGGCAAATTAATGAGATTGCCGCTGCCAGAAACATCCCCGTAATCGAGGATGCCGCCCAGGCGATAGGAGCTCGTTATCAGGGACGACTCGCCGGGTCGCTGGGGACGGCCGGTTGTTTCAGCTTTTATCCCTCTAAGAATCTTGGTGGTTTTGGCGATGGTGGCATGGTGACCACGAACGACGACCAATTGGCCGAGCGGTTAAAGAGGCTACGCAATCACGGTCAACATCCCATTTACCAACATGATGTGGTAGGCGTAAACAGTCGGCTCGACGCGTTGCAGGCTGCCGTATTAAAGGTCAAGTTGCCATGGGTCGACCGGTGGGCTGCTGAGCGTTCGCAACATGCAGATCGGTACGCGGCTGCGTTTGCAGATCGCGATTTGTGCGACACGATCGCTGTTCCATCCGTGGCAGACGATTGTCAAAGTGTGTGGAACCAGTATACGGTTCGAGTGCAAGACAGTCGGCGCGATGCGCTCCGCCAATTCCTGGCCGACCGCGAGATAGGTTCGGCCATTTACTATCCGATTCCGCTTCATCTGCAAACCTGTTTTGCATCCCTTGGGTACGAGAAGGGCAGTTTGCCCCATACAGAACAGGCATCGCAGGAAGTGCTCTCACTGCCGGTATTCCCGGAACTGACACCGGCTGAACAAGATGTGGTGGTCGACGTGGTGGCAGATTTTTGTCGCACCATGCCGATCGAAAACGCGGCCTGACGACAGGTTGCAATTGGTGCACAAAGGGCTACTCTTTGTCGAAACTCGTGCCGCGTTTTTTGACCTCCGTTTTGCGACCACTCGACTTGAGGGTTACCAGCAGCCCGAGGACGATGGACAGCAGAATTAAGCCCCAGGAGAGGCCATACGTGGGACTTTCACTCGCTGCGAGCAACGAGAAGCGAGGCAGAATGTTGCTGAGTAGAAATATGGTACCCATCCAAAAACCCAGCAGGTTGTCCCTGTTGAGAGTATTCGGCGGTGAGGTGGAAGCGGTGGGGCCCAACGGCCCCGGCTACCTATCACT
>JAKVBZ010000174.1 GCA_022448645.1 Pirellulaceae bacterium | reverse complement strand
ATGACTTGCTGTTTACGTGATGAGTCCTGTCTAGTAAAGACGGTTCCAGAAACTCTACCTATCGGGGGGGAGAACCATCAGGGACGGACGCTTGCATTACTAGCTGACGTTACAGAAACGCAGTGAGAGTTCGTCAATGGCTGACTTCCTATGTTCATCCTTGTGGGGAAATTGGCAATGCATCTGCGGCACTTGGTACTGATCGCAGCCATACTGACAACGGCGGTGGGCTGTCATCTGGGCCATGAAAAGAAACATGAAGTGTTTCCAATCGCTCCGCCCGAGGTACCACGCGAGCTAGACAAGGTAATTCTGCCGGACTACATCATCGAACCTCCAGACATCCTTACGATCACGGGCATCAACCTACTTCCCAAGGAGCCTTACGGACTTAACCCGCTCGACTCGATTCAAGTCAGCACGATCGGCTTACCGGAAAAGTTAGAGATTAATACAACGTTCCAGATCCAACCCAACGGCACAATCCTACTGGGTCCTGTTTTTGGAGACGTCACCGTCGTCGGGTTAACCTTGGAAAAAGCGCGTGAAGCGATTCACAAACAAATATCGGCAGCGGCTCGGGATGTAGAAGTCTTGATACAACTCAACAACTTTGCACCACTCCAGCAAATTGTCGGTGAACACCTCGTTGCACCGGACGGCCGAGTGAACCTTGGTTCGTACGGTCGAGTGCGCGTCGTTGGCATGACGATCGAAGAAGCCACAACGGCGATCGAGCAGCACCTCTCGGATTCGCTGGAACAGCCCCAGGTCGCCGTCGACGTCTTCGCCTACAACAGCAAAGTGTACTACGTGATCACCCAAGGCGCGGGGCTAGGCGATCAAGTCATTGTCCTACCCTTCAAAGGCAACGAAACCGCACTTGACGCAATCGGGCAAATCGAGGGCCTAACAGCTGTATCATCCACGGAGATGTGGCTTGCCCGCCCCACATTCCAAAACGAAACGGGGCCCCAAACGCTCCCGATCAACTGGAACGCCATCACCCAACAAGGCGACGCCACGACCAACTATCAAATCCTACCCGGCGATCGCCTCTACGTAGCCCAGGACAAACTAGTCAACATCGACAACAAGTTCGCCAAGTTCTTCTCACCTATCGAACGGATTATGGGTGCAACGATGCTGTCCACAAGTGCTGTTCAGCGGATCAAATTCTTTAACAACCGCCAAAACATAGGCGGTGGGGGATTCGGGTTCTAGTCTGCAGCTCGCCTCACACATTTAACTTCACAAACTGTAAGCCATGTCTCGAAGACTCAAGTTACTTGAACGCGTTAGAACGAGACAAGGAGATGTCGTCCTTATGAAACTGCCAGCGACACAGATCCTCACGCTTGTCACCCTGCTCGCGATTATCATGGGCTGCGGTCGATACAAAACACATACGCACACATGGTACAAATCGTTGCAGCAAACACCCTATTGTGTGTCTCCCGGATTAATCCAAGATCCAACTTTCTACGGCCATCGCCCCACCCGGTGGCGAACTTCATCGAATATTCATCACTGGCGGGAAATGATATGGGGCTATGACTGTTCCGTCGACTCAACGAACGAAAAGATCTTCGAAGAACCAATTGAATCGGAATTATTAGAGCCAATCTCGGTCATCGAAGAACAGTCGATCGACTTGCTCGAATCGCACGACACGACCATTCTATGGTCATCGACACGTGACGATTAGCGATCCATCCAATTCAAAAGTGTAGTCGATGGCGGGCAATCTGGATCTTCTTGGTCATTCACGACCAAACACCTCAACATAGATTAGTGATCCAAATCGCCGATTAATTGTTCCTTGATGTAGAAGTCAAGTAAAAACAACGCCAAAGATGGATCAATAGCAAGCTGTGTACTGGCAGTAAAATCGGGTATTCTTGGTTGATTGCGTCATATGAACCAGTAAAATCTTGCTGCAGGCCTTTATTCGCACAACCGTTCGTACACCGATGCAGCTATCTTGTACCGTCGCTCGTTTCCAAAATACCATGGCTTCGGCAAACGCGTTCTCGTCGAAAGTCTTGAGTCCCGCACATTACTCACGTGCGCTGGCAGCAACGCACCAGTTTTGGACGAGGTCGATGATGCCAGTGCCGCCTTTAGTGTCCGCCAGTTGTCGTGCGACTACCATGGCGATGCCTTCGAGGTGCGTCGATCGTCGGACGGTGCGACAGCGTCGATTGGGTTCACAGCCGACGGTGACTTAGATGTAACACAACTCGATTCTTTCGCCGGGGCAGCTGACGTATTTGTCAGCAAATGGTTCGATCAAACAGGCGGTGGTGCGGACTTAGCCCAAACTGACCTGGCCTTGCAGCCAATGATCGTTTCTGGCGGCGATGTGTTGCTTGACGAAAAAGGACTGCCACAACTGCGATTTTCCGACAGCGTGCTCGTCAGCAACAGTGGCTCGATCAGTAATCAGGATCTGACGGCAGTCTTCCTGCAACAAGCCGATTACAATCGCAGTTATAAGGTACTGCTTGGCCTAGGCCACCGAAATCGCACCTTAAAGCTCTACGCCAGGGAAGCCAGTATCAATGGCAGCATTGGAGGAGATGGTAGCGGGACGCATTTCAGTAATATGCGTCGCACAGCGCAACCTGGCTGGCGTACGGTCCAACAATTTGACCTAAACGGTCAAACCGTCCGATTCTTCCGAGAGCAAACCCTTGTCGATACCAAGACACACTCCGAAAACGAACGTATCGAAACTCGATTTCAAGTCGGAACATACAGCGGATTCATCTCTGAAATCCTGCTTTTCCCAGCACTCAACGAAAACGATCGACTCGTCACGTACACCGATGTCCAAGCCTATTTTCAGACCGCGGGCCCTCAGCAAGTCAACTCAGAAGCTTTACTAGCACAGGACTGGCAGTATCAGGTTGACCTCTACGACTGGTTGGAAACGATTTCGCTAGCCGACGTCAGCCTACCGCTAGGCCAACTGGAATGGGATGGCACCTATGCCGACACCAACGAACTCGCCAACCTCTGGTTAACCATAAAAGGTGGAGTGTCCGAGTTTAACTCGGACATCATTCGTACACAGGCCAAGTGGTTTGTATTGGATGATGAAAATGGTGCAGGAATTGAAGGCAGCGGTAATATTCGCAACATGGGACCCGCTTCCGCAGGTGCATTTTGGTACGCCATCGATTTACCACTTGCCGATGGAGGTCAAGGAAACCCATATTACCAACATCCAGCCCTAGCCATGCGGATGTTGTCGACCATGGCCGTAGATCTGATCATGCTTGATGATTTGCAAGATGGGTCACCTCAATACTGGTCGTCGGTTGATTTCTCAGGTGGAGCCTTACAAGGTTACGTGTCTGCTTACCAACAAATCCAACATTATCTGGATGCCCAAACCCAACAAGCCTTTGCCAAAGGGTTTACCTACATGGCGTGGAAGCTTGGGCAATGGGGAGCCCACGACGTTAACGGCAACATGGACACCAAAGCAATCGCCGCCTTGGCACACATCTCACAAATGTTGCCTGAAACCAGCAAAATGAATCAGCGAGCTGCACGCAAGATTCTGTTTGGCTCCGACACCAAAACCCCAGAAACGACTAATTACGAACTAGGTCTCTATCGACGTGCGGGCTACATCGATGAAGGAGATTCTCCTGAAACCACATACAATGGAGTATCTCTCTACTATCTACTCGAAGCTTATAATACCACCAAGGGTCAAGCTGATTGGGCCTTTCTGGAGACAGTTGTTTCGAGCATGATCGACTTTAAACTCGCACAATACTTCACCGATCCAGATGGCTTTATCGAAGGGCCATCCGGCTATGCAGGACGCACGGGCGGTTCCGTTGTCTACGACACACGAAGTGTGCTATGGCGAGACATTACCGCTGCTGCCCTATTTGAAAATGCTCAACCGTTAATACGAAACGCGCATCATGGAGGGGTCCATATTCCGTTGACAGAAAACGACTTGGTCAACGGGATTCAATTCGCCATTAATTGGTATGACGGGAAAGCAAAACTAAATAGTCCACAGCTAGATCCCGCACCGCCTTGGAAAGAAAACCACTGGCCTAGTGAAAACCGCTACCGCCCCAATGATGGCTGGTACAACACTCTGTTAAACCTCGTAGAAAACCCGACTCCAGACATCCTCTATCCCTTTGAGCGACCCGAACACTTCAACAAAAACTTTGACGAGGAATTCTGGGCCTACAAAAACAACGATGACATACGGGACTTCGGATTCTTCGTCGAAACGCTGCGAGATCCCGGCCAATACAAAGGCTGGTACGGTGGATCGTTACAAACGTTCTGGACATCTAACACAGGAACGGTAATTCTTGCACGCCACAACAAATCCGGTGGAAATCCCCAAAAAAAGGAAAACACGCGGGTTTGGTCTGAAATCGATCAATGGGCGACACATCATGTATGGGGACGAGACGAAACCGGAAAAGCCTTTTCTACTGCTGCAACAGATCACATCCAGCATCCTGTCAACTACCTTAATGCTAATACCGTTTCCGTACAGACAACACTAGGAGTTGGCATTAATCGTGGCCAGCAAACGGGTCACGAGTTACAGGGATCTGTTAAGGTCACCAATCAGTTTCAAGCCGTTGAAAATGGACTGAAAATCACACACACGATCAATGGCCAAGGAGAAGACCAAGTCTATGAACTCTGGGCCACACTTCCCGTGTTCTTGAGAGATACCGATCAGGACATGGCTGATACGACCATCGAATATTGGAATGGTTCGCATTGGAAAATGTTATCAACGCAGCTCGTGAACACCGAACAGCTACGGCTAACTCGCGACTTTGGCCACGGTCCAAAATCGGTCTATGTGAACTTCTTTCAAACTCAAAAAATCAAACTTTCCAGTCAAGTTTGGGTGCAGTCTTATCAGGCCAATACCCGCATCCGCAATGTACACATCGACTTGCGAGGTAATGCTCAGACAATTCCACAGGCCAAATCACTGACCTACACACTTAGCACCAAATCCAGCGGATATGTTTCTATCCAACCTCAAGATCCGGTTCAACCTGAAGGCAATTCCGGCATCAAAAACTTCCAATTCCAAGTGGTACGCACGGGCGACAACACGCAAACTGCCACCGTGGACTATGCCATAACGGGCATCGGGACTCAGGCCGCTTCGGCCAATGATTTTGTTGGCAACACGATGCCTAGTGGCACGCTCAACTTCGCCGCTGGACAAAATCGTCATACGATTGTTGTCCAAGTCAACGGTGATCTCGATGCCGAACCCACCGAACAATTCGCTGTAACGATTAACAACTATACCGGATCAGCTGATATCCATATCCCCACAGCGAATGCCACCATCATCAACGATGACAGTAAGATCCATGGGAACATCGAAGCCGGAGCCCATATCACAGTCAGCAACACCAATACAGGCACGAGTTACTTCGCGACCGCTAATGCCTTGGGAAACTTTTCGATAAGTGTCCCAAACGGAAATTACACACTTACAGCACAGCATCAAGACTGGGAACATCCTGCAATCGCATGCGACGTGGCCGTCAATCAAAACCTCGTGTACGTCAACTTGAGCTCAAAAGCAACTGCATTGCCCGACATCGACGTCGCGAACAGCGAAATTCGAACACCGGTCGAAAGTCTCCTGTCGGCAACGGCGTCGGCCGCGTCAATCGGCTTTGTTGGTGGTTTGGCAATAACAGAT
>JAKVBZ010000173.1 GCA_022448645.1 Pirellulaceae bacterium | reverse complement strand
CGTTTGGAAATCTCAGAATGGACCTGTCTAGCCTTGTGTTCCATCGCTGCTCACCGCTCCAGGTCCAGGTCATAGGTTTGGGCCGCAGGCGACGCAACGACCTCCATCTCCAGGTCGGTGGTGGTACGTTTTGTATAGCGCCGGTGCACAAGCCAGTCGGGTTTCCAGCTTGGTAGCGGGTACTCTGGAATTGGCGTGCGATTGGCAACCACCATCACCTTGTACTTTCCCAGCGGGGCTCCCGAACGTCCGTAGGTCGTCAGGCTGTAACTGCCATCTGCTTGAATATCGCCCGACGAGTAATACTGATGCACCGCGCCGCGGTCTGCGGCCGGAACCAGGTGGATTCGCCCGCGATCCAGCGGAGCACCTTCCACCAGGATGCGCCCCGAAACCGGCACCAGTGGCAGGATGTCGAACTTTTTGCGCGGGAAGTATCGATACGCAAGGACTGCCACCAAAACAACCACCAGCACCCCCAAAAGAGTGAGTACCGGTTTTTGCGTGTTGCCACTTTCCTGTCTAGCCACTCAAAGATCCTATAGTTAGTGTGTCGCTCTTATCCTACCAAAGCGGCCCTGTTGTTACGACAGCGAGCAAGGACTCCAAACGCGGTCACAAGCAGGAGGCTCAAGGTGGCAGGTTCCGGAATCGCAGCCGAGTTGCCACCGCCACTGGTGTTGCCAAAATTGTGGTTCCAGAGCAGGTAATCTGCCTGGTCAACAAATCCGAGGGAACCAGCAAGTGTAAAACGTCGATCAACGCTACATTTAGCGTGCCATCAAGACTGGCCAGCCCTCCGACGACAAGGCGGTCGTACTGGTCACCGGCGGTGGTACCCTCCCCCAGTTCAATCGAGAGGGTTGCATCCTCGCCCTGAGTGCTCCAACCCGTTTGTCGAAGCAAATCTGCTCGATAACGAGCGTGGTACCCTGCTGACGCTGGTTACTGGAGCAGCGATCCACGGCTGAAGGATCTGATGGTGACACTTAAGCTACCCCACAAGCCCAAGGATGCCCGTTCGGTGGAGCAGCAAAAAAAGTGCAGCTTCATTATGCGGATGGCATGGCGACCGTCACCACCGATTTGTCAGCTGCCGATTATATTCTGCTTCCGAAAGAGTAAGTGATCCGACAAGCATTGGCTCGACATCAATTTCAGGTGGTCAGACGATACGACTTTGTTGGCTAACGCTCAGGGAGTGGTTTGGGTGAACACAATGTTTAGCCGTTTTCATTGCTCGCGACTACGTTTCTGATCTGCCCGTAGCGGTGAATTTCGATTGACTCACGATGCCGAACTTGCTTAGCATGTACTCATGCTCATTTGGAAAAATGAAGTCAGTCGTTTCCATCCAGAGTTCACTCGCCGTTCGTTACTTAGCATCGGCTCGGTGGCCTTGGCTGGATTGACGCTTCCGAGATTGCTTCGTTCCGAAGAACTCCAAGGTAGTGGGTCGACGAAAAAGTCTGTCATCATGGTCTACCTGTCTGGGGGCATCTCGCACCAGGATACAGTGGATCTAAAACCAAATGCCCCAGGCGACGTGCGGGGGGAGTTTTCACCGATCGACACGGTTGTACCGGGGATTCAGATTTGTGAGCATCTGCCGCGATTAGCCAAGGTGATGGACCGCATGACCGTTCTGCGATCTATCGTTGGGCTGCGCGATGAACACACGAGCTGGCAGAATCTTACCGGCTACCCAATGGGCATCGCAAAACGCACTGGTCGTCCGAACGTGGGAGGGGTGGTTTCCAAACTGCAGGGTCCTACAAATCCGCTGACGCCTGCCGCTGTTGATTTGTTTCCAACCATGGAGCATTCCCCCTACAACAGCGGCGGCGCTGGTGTTTTGGGGAACCGTTATGACCCGGTCAAGGCCGAGGGTTCACAACTGGACGTAATGAAACTGAAAGAGATTCACGAATCTCGGCTGCTCGGCAGAAGTGAATTGCTGCACGCCTTGAGTGAAAAAAAACGAACACAAGGCCTGCGTTCATTCGATACTTATCAGCAACAAGCCTTCGACGTACTGACGTCCAGTCAGGTGGTTCAGGCTTTAGACGTCGAACGAGAAGATGCTCAAACGCTTGAGCGCTATGGCTGTGGCACGCCCAAGCGTTGGGGTGATGGTGCACCTCTCTGGAACGACCAGCTGCTGATGGCCCGTCGATTAGTCGAAGCGGGTGTACGGTGTGTGACGGTCGCTTACGGTTTTTGGGATACGCATGGCCGCAATTTCGAAAAACTAAAAACGCACTTACCGATATTTGACCAGGGCATCGCGGCGTTGGTCGAAGATCTCTATCAACGCGGATTGGATCAGGAGGTTACGCTTCTTGTGTGGGGGGAATTTGGGCGCACGCCAAGAATCAATAAGGAGGCTGGCCGTGATCATTGGGCGCGAGTGAATAGTGCACTGCTGGCTGGTGGTGGTATGCCGAGCGGGCAAGTCATCGGCAGCACGGACGATCACGCCGGTGAAGCGCACGACCGGCCGATCGATTATCGCGATGTATTGGCCACGGTGTATCACAACCTTGGTATTGATTCATCGTTGCTCATCCGGGATCGTTCCGAAATCCCAATTCCTATTCTTCCGCCCACGGCACGCCCCATTCGTGAACTCGTTTAACTCGACAATAAACGTAGTCACGGATTTCAGGGAATACCGTGAAATATTCAGTTTCGTCGGCAGGCAGGTGAAACCGTAGACGTGGACAACGGTAGTGTGCTTGATTAGCGTGTGAACGATTGGATTTTCTTTTAAATTTCAAACATGCAGGCGGGGGCCATGTGAAGGATAAGAGCAGGTAGCCTTGACGGCGGTCTTTATAGATGGCAGTTTGGACGTCCTGGTTTTGAACGTTATCATGGTACCTAGACCTGTGGGGATCGTGGTTCCTGCCACGCTGTTTGTGCTCATGGGTTTGTGCCATTGGAGGAACATCCTCCATTCCACGGTCAACGCGTGATTGTCACGAAGTTGGATAAGAGATTCTATCACCCTTGTTGAGGTTTGATGAACGATGAAGCTGACCCAGCCATTGATGTCTTGCTATGCGTGTGCGTTTGCTGTCCGAGCAATTTCAGCGATTCTAACTGTCAGCGTATGCGCTTCCGGAATGATTGCCCAAGAGGGCACGTATGACTGGAGTAAGTCACACACTCTGTATTCAGGTATCCAGCACGTGCGAGTCGAAGTGGTGAACCCATCGAGAACTGTCATCAACTGTTTACGCGTTGACAGTCACACTCCGGAACTCAGTTTTCACGCGAGCGGCCGATACAGCGAATGGGTTGAAGGAAAACAAGAAACCCGACGGCAGACGGTGCGAAATTTCATTCGCGAGTCGCAAAAAACGAATAGGCAGCTTGTCGTGGCGACCAATGCTGATGCGTTTTCCCCCTGGCCCGTCCCCTATCAAGCGGAAACACCGACGGACGTTCTGGGCCTGCTCGTTTCGGCCGGGACGCTCGTATCGCGAGGGAGCGGGACCCCATCGTTTATCGTCACAGAGTCAGGTGAGTTGCGTATCGAAGGTGCGGGGGCCGATATGGACGTTACGGACATTGAAACTGCTGTTAGTGGATTCGGGTTATGTCTGCTCAACGGACAAGTACGACCTTCAGGAGATGATCACCATCCTCGTACCGGATTAGGTTTGTCGAGTGACCACCGCTATGTGTTGATGATGACGATTGACGGACGGCAACCGGCCAGTGCTGGCGCCACCACACAGGCGGTTGGCACATGGCTCAAGCATTTCGGAGCTCATACTGGTATCAATATGGATGGAGGTGGTTCCACAACCATGGCTTGGTGGGATCCCGCGGCGTCTGGTGAGGATAAGTGCCGTCTACTGAACAGCCCTGTTGGCAACGGCGCGTCGAATGACCGAGAGAATGTACGAGCACCATTCCAATCGACAGAGCGCGCCAACGGCAGCAACTTAGGTGTTTATTTCAAGCAATAGCTTCCACCATGTCGCCGGATGTAGGGAGTTGTCAACACGAAGAAGCAGTTTCAGGATTCGTTAGCCATCGAGTGCTGACCCAGAGCCACTTGCTTTGGTATCTTCATCTTCCTCTAAGAAGGAATATCACCTAAAGTGAGTGGTAGGAAACGCTAGTCCCTGGAGATTCGATAGTCTCAGGCCGTCATGTGGACGTTGGCTATTTGCGTACGTATACTTCAATTCCAAATATCCCGCAAATCAATCACTCTGAAGTCAGCATGCAATTATCAGCCATTCCCGCAACAGGGATCCGACAGCCACCGACGGTGTTTTGGCAGCGGATACGATATATTGGACCGTCACTCATCTTAACAGCGACACTGGTTGGATCGGGCGAACTGATCGTAACGACCGCGTTTGGTGCTCAGGCAGGATTCCGAGCGCTGTGGTTGATTGTGGCGGCCTGCTTTCTGAAGGTCGCAGTGCAAGAGGAAATTGGCAGGTATACGATTTCTTCGGGAGACACCTCGTTAACCGCGCTCAATCGTTTGCCAGGACCAAGTCTTGGAGCGGGCTGGGCTGTGTGGGCTTGGCTGATCGCTGTGCTACTGGGTGTGATTCAGCTTGGTGGCATTGCACTGACGGTGGGTGAGTGCCTCTCCGAAACCATCGGTCTGTTTGAACCACTGATTTGGGGACCGATCGTGTGCGCGGTTTGCCTGGTGATCCTTTTTAATGGGAGATACCAGGTGGTGGAAAAGGTTTCGACCGTGTTGGTTAGCCTGTTCTCTATCTCCATCATTGTATCGGCGCTGCTGATTCAGTGGACACCTTATGCTATTACCTGGGCACAACTGGCCGAAGGATTTTCGTTCCAAATGCCACGAGCCGCTGAATTCGTGGAAGGCGGCGGAGGTATCGCTTTAGCGGTTGTGGCGGCCGTTGGTTTGAGTGCGACCGAAATTATCTATTATCCCTACTGGTGCGTGGAAAAAGGGTATGCTCGTTGGTGCGGCCCTAATGAACCGACTGACGAATGGGAAGCACGTGCCCGGGGTTGGATTCGCGTGATGCAACTGGACTGCATTTTTGCGATGTTGATCTATACAACGACAACCTTGGCCTTTTATCTGCTTGGTGCAGCCGTACTCCACGCCCAGCAGATCGTACCGCAAAAAATGGAGATCATCACTACCTTGTCTGCCATGTATACGGAGACTTATGGTGATTGGGCTTACTGGCTATTTGTGGGGTGCTCCTTTTTAGTTCTCTTTTCAACTCTATTTGTCTCGATCGCCGGTTACTCACGGCTATTGCCCGATTGCTTTCGACTGATGGGAATCATCCAGATCGATGACGAGGTGTCTCGTCGACTTTGGGTCCGCAGGTTTCTCGTTTTTTGCGCTGTGCTGTTCGCACTTGGTTCACAATTGACCCGGTTGGACATTCCTCCGTTGGCCATGATCGTGACGGGAATTCTTCCCATTGCCGTGCTGCTACCCATCGTCTGTCTGGCTGTCGTCTATTTGCGATATGCTCGTTTAGACGAACGTCTACGCCCGTCTGTTCTTTTGGACTGTTGGCTGTGGGCATCGGTGATTCTGACGTCGTTGATTACTTTACGCGCTTTTCAACCACTTCTTGAGCGTTTTTAATGACGTGGGGTGACTTGAGTCAGACGCTTGCTAAGCGCAAAATCAGTTTTCGTCCAGAGTCCGTATTGGAAAGTAATTTTTTGTTGCCCGTGAGATCTACTGATGTTTGAACCAGTCAAACGTTTTAAAGAAAAACTACTTTCCGG